>NZAZ01000015.1 GCA_002686255.1 Rhodospirillaceae bacterium | reverse complement strand
GCGGCGGAAATGGTTCCGTTCCCCCGACGGTGGCACGGTGGTATGATTTCCGCGAACCAGGAGGCTATCTGGGGAATGTCGGCTAAAGTAAGGGGCGTGTAGTTGCGGTCGTGCGGAGATTCCCGGTAAAATTGGCAATCGCCTTGTTCGCCGCCGCGGCGGTGTTCGCCGCCGCCCCCGGCGCGCGGGCGGAAACGCTGCCGGAGCTGCTCGACAGCCTGGTCAAAAACCACAAGCAGATCATGGCCGCGGAGTCGGACCTTGACGCGGCGAAGGAGCGGGCCGAGGCCGTGTGGGGCGACTGGTATCCGACCTTCGATTTCACCGGCAACTGGGGCCGCGAGAAGCAGAACAAGACGACGGGCACCCTGGATACCGAGGAACATCCCCGCGAGCTCGATTTCACCATCACCCAACAGCTTTGGGATTTCGGCTCCACCAACGCCGGCATCGAGCTTTCGCGGCTTCGGGCGGCGCAGGCGGGGTTAAACCTGGCGTCGACCCGCCAAGCCCTGGTTCTGCAGGGGGTCGAGGCCTATCTCAACATCATCCGGGCGAAAAAGGTGCTCGGCTTCGCGCAAGGCTCGGTCGAAAACATCCGCCGCCAGGCGGAGCTCGAGGATTCGCGCGTCCAGCGGGGCGGCGGCTTCACCACCGACGTGTTGCAGGCCAAGACCCAGCTCGCCGGCGCCGAGGCCCGGCGCAACAACTTCGCCGGCGGGCTCAGGAACGCCATCAACACCTTCCGCCGCTTCTTCGGCAGGGATCCCGGCAAAGTCGAGGACCTGACACAGCCCCGGGTGCCGTACGAGTTGCTGCCGAAGACGCTGGACGAGGTCATCAGGGTCATGTACCTTTAAAGACTTCATCTTTTAGTTGATGGCCGCCGGCGGCCGTGAACAAAATTTCTCTTTTAATTGTTCTTTTTTTTGTTCTATTCTTTCATTGGCCGCAAACAAAACCTTTCTATTGGTTATAATAAATATCGGCGGTCCTGGCTGCCCTGGCCGTTTGATGAACGGCCCGGTGCCGGAAAATCCCTACGGAGAGGATCGAAAGGACTTTTATTTCAATCAAAAGTAGTTTTTTGTGAATCGATGCGGCTTTTAAAACTTCCGGCGGCCTTGATCCTTCTCACCGGGGTCGTTCTCCCCACGGGGGGGCAAGGGGTGTCCGAGACCATCCCCGGACCCATTCCGGCAACGGTCCTGCGCATCATTGATGGCGATACCATCGTCGTCCGCGCCCGCATCTGGTTGGGCCAGGACCTTGACACGCAAGTGCGTCTCGATGGAGTGGACGCGCCGGAATTGAAAGGGAAATGCCCTTACGAAAACCGTCTTGCCCTCAAAGCCCGCGATTTCATCCTATCCCTGGCATCCGGCGGCAAGGTGTCTCTCCAGGATATTCAATACGGAAAATACGCCGGCCGCGTCGTCGCCCGGGTCCTTTCGTCCGGCGGCGAGGATTTTTCAGACGCCCTTTTGCGGGCCGGCCTGGGCCGGGTTTACAACGGTCGCCGCCGGGTATCCTGGTGTCAGGCTCCGGGGCCGTAAACTCTACATGCACATTCGGTAATATTCATTAGCGTCGGCCCGGAAATGCCGAAAAGCCATTACCACAAAATAGGTTCTACGGAGGTGATCCCACTTTGTTGGACAGGGCGGCGGCGCCGTCAAGGCGGTTCCGTTCAGCCCTCGTCGCCGAAGCGTTCGATGTCCTCCGGCCCTTTCTTGATCGCCACCTTTTCCTTTCCTTGAACGAGCACGCGGATTTCCTCGACGATGTCGGGGTTGGCCAACGTCATGACGTCGCCGATATCGAGGGTGTTCGAAATCGCTGCCAGCACCCGGCGCATGATCTTGCCGGACCGGGTCTTCGGCATGTCGGGGACGACATAGACGTTCTTCGGCCGCGCGATCTTGCCGATCTCGGATTCAATCGCCTTGACGACTTTCGCCTGCACGGCTTTGCCGTCCTTAACGCCCGGCTTGAGGGAAACATAGATATCCGGCACACGGCCCTTAAGCTCATCGACGACGGGAACCACGGCGGCTTCGGCGATATCGCCGACGGTCAGGGCGGAGGATTCTAGCTCCTTGGTGCCCAAGCGGTGGCCGGCGACGTTGATGACGTCGTCGATGCGGCCCAGAATCCGGTAATAACCGTCTTCGGCCAGCAGTGCGCCGTCACCCGTCAGATAGGGCCAGTCCCGCCAGTCCTTGCTTTTGGGGTCCTTGCAGTACTTGGCATAGTAGGTGTCGACGTAGCGCTCGCGGTCGCCCCAGATGGTCTGGAAGGCGCCGGGCCACGGGTTCCGGATGCAGATGTTGCCGGCTTTGCCGGCGCCGGCGCCGAGCTCGTTTCTGTCCTCGTCAAAGATGACCGGGTGGATGCCGGGCAGGGCGGGGCCGGTGCTGCCCGGCTTCATGGGTTGCAAAGCCGGCATGGTGCTACACAGAAAGCCGCCGGTTTCCGTCTGCCACCAGGTATCGACGATGATCGCCTCGCCCTTGCCGACCTCCTTGTGGTACCAGCGCCAGACTTCCGGCTCGATCGGTTCGCCGACCGTCGTCATGTGCTTGAAATGGTAGTTGTATTTCTTGGGCTCGTCGGGGCCGGCCTTGCGGAGCATGCGGACGGTCGTCGGCGCGGTATGGAAAATATTAACGTCGAGCCGCTCGGCGATCCGCCACGGGCGCCCGGGGTCGGGATAAACGGGCACGCCCTCGTAGATGACGCTCGACGCGGCCAGCGCCAAGGGACCATAGACGATATAGGAATGGCCGGTAATCCAGCCGATATCGGCCATGCACCAGTAGACGTCCTCGGGGTGGATGTCCTGAATGTATTTTGATGTTCCGGCGACATAGGCCAGATAGCCGCCGATGGAGTGCTGGCATCCCTTTGGCTTGCCGGTGGTGCCCGAGGTGTACATGAGGAACAGCGGGTCCTCGGCCGGCAACTTGACCGGATCGATCCGCTGGCCGACATAATCCTTGAGCACGTCGTTGACGATGTAATCGCGGCCCTTGACCGGCTTCGATTCGGATTGGTATTGCCCGGTATAGCGTTGCCAGATCAAAACCTTGTCGACCTTCTGGCCCTGCTTCTTGGCGTGTTCGAAGGCGATATCGGCATTGACCTTGTGGTCGATCATGTTGCCGCCCCGGTAATAGCCGTCCATGGTAATCAGGACGTTGCTCCCCGAATCGACGATGCGGTCGGCGCAGGCCTGGCCCGAGAACCCGCCGAACACCTCCGAATGGATAACGCCCAGCCTGGCGCAGGCGAGCATGGTCACCGGCAGTTCCGGCGTCATCGGCATGTGAAGGGTGACGCGGTCGCCCTTCTTCAACCCGGCGAAGTCACGAAGCAGCGCCGCGAACTCGTTCACCCGAACGTACAGCTCCTGATAGGAAATCGCCGCCGGTGGCTCTTCCTCGGGCTCGGGGACGAAATGAATAGCGGCCTTGTTCTTGTATTTAGGCAGGTGCCGGTCGACGCAATTGTAGGATGCGTTGATTTTGCCGCCGACGAACCACTTCCAGCAAGGCGCGTCGCTGGTGTCCAACATGGTGTGCCAATACTCGTACCAATCCAGTAGATCCGCGTATTCCTTGAAGCACTCTGGAAAATTGTCGAGACTGAACCGGTCATAGATTCCCGGATCGGTCATGTTCGCCTGGGCAACGAATTGCGGCGAAGGATGGACAATGTCTTCCTCCTTCCAGTGAACCGCAATCTGAGCTTCACTAAGCTTTTTGCTTTTGGTGCTCTTGCTGGTTTTTTTCTTGGCCATGGCCAAACCTCCCCGTTTTGAAAATTGTTTAATTTTGCCAAGGACCAAGCGGGCCCGAACGCAAGCATCTTTCCCGGCGTTCTTCGGCGGCAAGCCCAGATAGCCCTTAGCTTTGTTGAATTATGGCGAGAATCCCGGCCGTGACAAGGGGGCGCGGGCAAAATCGCCGGACATGCCCGAACGGCGTTCGCCGCCGGGCATCATGCCAACCGCCTCACGCAGCCACAAACACCCGGCCGTTGCGAATTTCCGTTTTAACGGCTTTAAGACTATCGCCCTCGCACGGCCCGGAAACGCAAAATCCGTTCTTGATCCGGAATTGCGCCCCGTGGTTGGAACACTGGATCAAGGCGCCGTCGGCGGTCAAAAACCGCCCCGGTTGGAAATCCAAGGGCAGGCCCGTATGGGGGCACCTGTTTTCATAGACGAAAACCTCATCGCCCCGCCTGATCGCCAGATAAAGAAGCCGCCCGTCAGTAGTATCGGTATAGAACCCGTTGGAAGCGCCGTCCGGGATGTCGTCGAGACGGCAAAGCGGCGCCGGGGAGCTCATTCCTTCGGGTACACCTTCTTCCACGGCTTGATGGAAACGCTTTCGAAGACGCCGGCCTTGGCGTAGGGGTCATTATCGGCGAAAGCCTGGGCCTGGGCCATGTCGTCGAATTCCATCACCAGCACGCTGCCGTTCGGCGCGTCGTCGTTGCCCAGGATCGGGCCGGCGGCGACGATTCGCTCGGCGTGGTTTTCCAGGTGATCGAGGTGATCGACCCGGTTGTCCTGGCGCAGCCCGGGCTGGCCCGGTTTGTCGACGCACGAAATGACGAAATGCATGGTTTTGGCTCCTGATGATTAAGGGATGGAAAGGGCTATTGCTCGGCCCCGGCCGGCCGCGCCAGCAGGCCCTCGATGGTGGCGTCGATGTCGGCGAAGTGATTGAGGATTCCGTCAACGGCCACGGACAGCGGCATATCGACGCTTAAGTTCGCCGCCAGCTCGCTCACCGACGCGGCGCTGAAAACGCCCTCGGCCACCGAGGTGCGGGCGGCCAGGATGGCGTCGAGGGCCTCGCCTTGGCCGAGCGCGACGCCGAGGGAAAAATTGCGCGACTGCATGGCGTTGCAGGTCAGCACCAGATCGCCGATGCCCGACAGCCCCATCAGGGTTTCGGCCTTGGCGCCCTTGGCCAGGCCGAGGCGGACGATTTCCGCCAGCCCGCGGGTAATCAGCGCCGCCTTGGCATTGTCGCCGAGGCCGCGCCCTTCGACGATGCCGCAGCCGATGGCGAGCACGTTCTTCACCGCGCCGCCGACCTGGGTACCGACGATATCGTCGGATCGGTAAATGCGGAACCGGGGCGTGCCCAGGGCTTCCGAAAGACCGGCGCCGAGCGCCTCGTCGGCGGACGCCAGCGTCACCGCCGTCGGCCGGTCCAGGGCGACATCGGCGGCGAAGGTCGGCCCGGACAGGACGGCGACGGGCGCTTGGGGAACGACCTCTCCGGCGACCTCGCTTATCAGGGCCAGGGTCCCCTGCTCGATGCCCTTGGCGCAGATCACCAGCGGCGCCCCGGACGGGAGGTCCCCCGAAAGACCGGAAAGGACGGCGCGCAGAAACTGCGCCGGGACGGCCAGCAAAACCGCGTCCGCGTCCGCCGCCGCTTCGCCCGGATCGTTTGTCGCCCTGATTTCGGGGTCCAGCGCCACGCCGGGCAGGAACAGGGAATTTTCGCAGGCTTCGTTGACGGCGTCGGCGACTTCCGGTTCATGGGCGAGAAGGACCACGTTCCGCCCGGCCCGGCGGGCGACCATGGCGAGCGCCGTCCCCCAGGCGCCGGCGCCGATGATGGCGATGTTTTTCATGCCTTACCCCGTTTTACCCTCAGGCCTTGACCCCGGCGCCGGGCGCCGGCGGCGCGTCCGGGTCCAGGGGCCAGCGCGGCCGCGCCTTGAAGTCGAAATCGTCGGTCATGCCCAGTTTCAGCCTTTCGACCCCGGCCCAGGCGATCATGGCGGCGTTGTCGGTGCAAAGATTGGGCGGCGGGGCGACGAATTGAAACCCTTTTTCCGCCGCCAGAACCTTAAGCCGTTTTCTTATCGCCTCGTTGGCGGCGACGCCGCCGGCGACGACCAGGACCGGCGACGATAGGGAAGTTTCGGGGTGAAGGCCCCGAAAAGTCAGAATAGCGTTGGCCGTGCGATCGGCAAGGACGTCTTCCACCGCCGCCTGGAACGACGCGCAAAGATCGGCCACGTCCCGGTCCTCGAGGTCCCCCTGCGCCAAGCCCTCGATGGTCTGGCGGACCCTGGTCTTGAGCCCGGAAAAGGAAAAATCGGCGCCTTCGCGGCCCTTCATCGGCCGCGGCAGCGGAAACCGCGACCCGTCGCCCGACCGGGCCGCCTTTTCCACCTCCGGCCCGCCCGGAAAGCCCAAGCCCAGCATCTTCGCCGTCTTGTCGAAGGCCTCGCCCAGGGCGTCGTCGAGAGTGGTGCCTAGGCGCCGGTAATCGCCGACGCCCTCGACGGCCAGCAACTGGCAATGCCCGCCCGACACCAACAGCAGCAGATAGGGAAAATCCAGTCCATCGGTCAGCCGCGCCGTCAGCGCGTGGCCTTCCAGGTGGTTGACGGCGATGAACGCCATGCTCCTGACGGTGGCGATGGCCTTGGCCGTCATCACGCCGATCAGCAGGCCGCCGATCAGCCCCGGGCCGCCGGTGGCGGCGACGGCGTCGAGATCGCTGAATTCGACGCCGGCCCTGCCCATCGCCCGGTCGACGATGCCGTCGATCAGCTCCAGATGCGCGCGCGCCGCTACCTCGGGCACGATACCGCCGAACGGCCGGTGATCGTCGATCTGCGACAGCACCTCGTCGGCCAGAATCCGCCCGTCGCCGTCGACCACGGCGGCGGCGGTTTCGTCGCAACTGGTTTCGATACCCAAGACGATCATTAAAGAAAACCTATTTTTCCCTGTCGCGGCTGACGCCGCTCCTCGCCTCTTGTAAAAACCTTTTTACCCCACCCGCCCCGGACTTTACCTTGTAGGCCGTTTGGAACCAACTTTCTCGACCGCCATGACAGACGCTTCTCCCTTTCGTATCGGCACCCGCGGCAGCCCCTTGGCGCTGGTCCAGACGCACGAGGTCCGCGACCGGCTGGCGGCCGCCGACCCGGCGTTGGCCGAGGAAGGCGCGATCGAAGTGGTGGTCATCAAGACCACCGGCGATCGGGTGCTGGACAGGCCGTTGGCCGACATCGGCGGCAAGGGCCTGTTCACCAAGGAAATCGACGAGGCGCTGCTGGCCGGGCGCGTCGACTTGGCGGTGCATTCCATGAAGGACCTGGAAACCTGGCTGCCCGAGGGCATCGGCCTGGCGGCGGTACTGGAGAGGGAGGACCCGAGGGACGTCTTCATCTCGCCAAAAGCGGCAAGCCTCGACAGCCTGGCCCCAGGCAGCGTCATCGGCACGGCGTCGCTCCGCCGCCAGGCGCAAATCCTCCACCGCCGGCCGGACCTATCCGTCGAGTCCTTTCGCGGCAACGTGCGGACGCGGATGCGGAAACTCGACGCCGGCGAGGTCGACGCGACGCTGCTGGCGCTGGCCGGGCTCCGGCGGCTCGGCATGGCCGACGTGGCGACGGAAATTCTTAGGCCCGATCAACTTCTGCCCGCCGTCGGCCAAGGCTCCATTGGCATCACGGGCCGGGCCGATGATGAAAAGACATCGGCGCTTGGGGGCCGGATCAACCACGCCCCGACCATGGTCCGGTTGACCGCCGAGCGCGCCATGCTGGCGGCGCTGGACGGATCGTGCCGGACCCCCATCGCCGGGCTGGCGGAGATCGAGGGCGACGGCGGCCTGACGCTACGCGGCCTGGTTGCCCGGCCCGATGGTTCGGAAATTTTCGAAACCGCCCGCTCCGGCCCGGCCGCCGACGCCGAGGCCATGGGCCGGGACGCCGGCGAGGAACTCCGCCGCCGCGCCGGGCCCGGTTTTTTCGATTAACCCGAGAATTTTCCCCATGCGCCTTCTGATTACCCGACCCCGCGAAGACGCCGAGCCGCTGGCGGCGCTTTTGCGCCAACGCGGCATCGAAACCGCGCTGGAGCCGCTGATGTCGATCGTCGATTCCTGCACCCCGGATCCCGGCCTTTCCGGCGTGCAGGCCTTGTTGATCACCAGCGCCAACGGCATCCGCGCCTTCGCCCGGCGCGTTGCCGAGCGCGGCATCGCCGTTTGCGCCGTCGGCGACGCCTCGGCGCGGGCGGCCGGGGATTTAGGCTTCGGAGACGTCGCCAGCGCCTCGGGCGACGTCGAGGCCCTGGCGGCGATGGTCAAGGCCGACCGGGACCCCAACGCGGGCGCCCTGCTCCACGTCGCCGGCACCGACGTTGCCGGCGACCTGTCCGGCCTGCTGGAAGCGGCCGGGTTCGAGGTCCGGCGGGCGTTTCTCTACGAAGCCCGGGCGGCCGGAGCGTTAAGCGCCGAAACCCGGGACGCGATGGAAGCAGGGACGCTCGACGGGGTGCTGTTGTTTTCGCCCCGCACCGCCGCCCTTTTCGCCGAACTGGCGACGGGGGCGGGCCTTTCCGAATCCTGCCGGGACCTGATCGCTTATTGCCTGAGCCCGGCGGTGGCCGAAAAGGCCCGGGCCTTGGCGTGGCGGGACGTTGTGGTGGCGGCCGAGCCCAACCAGGAGGCGCTTTTGCGGGCCCTCGGGATCTAGGACCGGAAAGCCGGGGCAACGGGCGGAGCGCTATTTTGCTTCACCGGACGGCTGCGATCCCTGATAATCTAGGGCGACCGAGACAAGAAGGGGTTCCCATGACAAGCGCTCGCAAGGGCAAACCGGCGAGGAAAAAGACGGCGGCAAAAAGCAAGGCCAAGGCCGCCCGGGCCAAGGCCCGGCCGAGGAAAGCCAAGCCCAAGGCAAAGCCGCGGCCGGCAAAAACCGCTGCCGAAGCGGCGGCCCCGGGCGCCGCCTGGGAACAGGACGCCCAGGCGTTCCCCCGGGCGTCCCCCCGGGCGTCCTCCCGGGCGTCCATCGGCGATGCGCCGCCCGAAGCCGATGCCCCGGCCCCGGCGGCGAAACGGTCCGGCGGTTTGCGCTGGGTGCTCGGCTTGTTGGGTTTCCTGGCCGTGATCGGGATCGGCGCCGGTTTAATGAACTGGCCTTTCTGGGCCGGAATTCTGGCCCCCTATTGGTCCGGCGTCGAAGCCGAACCAGCCGAAACCCCGGCCGCCGCCCCGATGACGGCGGAGAAAGGCGGCCAATCGATCGAGGAAATGCGGACCGAGCGCCAACAGTTGCGCCAGGAGCTTAAGCGGCTGATGGCGCGGATGGAAACCATCGAAAAATCTGTCGATTCGGTGAAAAAGCTGATCCAAGTCACGGTGTCGGCTTCGGAAAAAGGCGGCGCCGGCAAGATTTCGGAGGCGCTCGCCGAACGGCTTTCGGAGATGGAGGAAAGCGGCGAATCCATTAAGTCCCTGCTGCAACGCATGGACAAGCTGGAATCGGACAGCGCCGCCCAAACAGCCTATGGGGCGGGCGCGGAGCCGGATGCCCGGGCCGGCGGCGGACAGTCCGGCCGGGCGCGGGCGATCGTGCTGGCGGTGGCCAACCTGCGTCAGGCCGTGGCCACGGACGGGCCGTTTGAAAAAACCCTGGAGGTTTTGAACGCGCTGTCCGGCGACGACCCGGACATCAAAACCGCGGTCGTCTTGTTGTCGAAATCATCGGTTGCGGGCATTCCGACCCTCGCCACCCTCAGGGAACGTTTCGACGGCCTGGCCGGAAAGATCGTCCAGGCGTCCAAGACCCTGGAAGAAACAGGCTGGATGGAACGGGCCACCAACCGGATCATGTCGCTGGTGACCTGGCGCCGGGTCGGGAAAGGGGCCGAGGCGTCTTCCCTTGACGCCATCGTCGCCGGCGCCGAAGCGCGCCTCGGGGCCGGCGACTTGAAGGGCGCCGTCGAGGCGCTGAAAGGCCTTTCCAGCCATTCCAAGGCGGCCAAGGCGGCGGCGCCCTGGCTGAGGGACGCCAAGGCCCGGGTGGTCGCCGAACGGACCGTCGCCACCCTCCATGTTTACGCCGTTTCCCTGTTGGTCCCGGGCAAAGGGTAACCGTGATGTTTCGCGCCCTGGTGTTTTTCGCGATCCTGGCGGCGGCCGTTTGGGGGGCGGTGTCGCTGGCCGGCCATCCGGGTTCGGTGTCGCTTCAATGGGGCGGCTACCGGGTCGATACGTCCTTTGCGGTGTTGCTGGCCGCAGTCGCGGCGCTCGCCGTCGCGGCAGCGCTGATCTACCGGTTCTGGGTTTACTTGCGCCGGGCGCCGAGGCGGGTTTTATGGGCCTGGCGCGCCAAGCGCCGCCAGCGGGGATACCAGGCCCTGACCCGGGGCATGGTGGCGGTGGCCGCGGGCGACGCCAACGAAGCCCGGCGCGAGGCCAAACGGGCCGACGCGCTTCTGGACGAACCGCCGCTGACGATGCTGGTGTCGGCGCAGGCGGCGCAGATGAAGGGCGACGAAAAAGCCGCCGGCGCCTTCTTCGAGGCGATGATGGAACGCCCGGAGACGGAGTTCCTGGGGCTCCGGGGCCTGCTGAACCAGGCCATCAAGCGCGGCAACAAACGGGAAGCCCTGTCACTGGCCCGCCGCGCCTACCGCCTGCAGCCCAAGAGCACCTGGGTCGCCGCCAACATGTTCGAATTGCAGACGCAGACGGCGCAATGGCTGGACGCCAGGGTGACCTGCGGCGACCTGAAACGCCGCAAGCTGATCGGCTCCGACGAGGCCAAGCGCCACAGGGCGGTGCTCGGTTATCAATTGAGCCAGGAAGCGAAAGCCCGGGGCGATACCGGCGAAGCCCTGGATTACTTGCTCGACGCCCACAAGCTCGCCCCCGGGTTCATCCCCGCGGTGGCCGACCTGGCGGAGCATTGGGTCGCCGGGGGCAAGGCCTCCAAGGCGGCGAAAATGATTGAGACCACCTGGGAGGCCGAACCCCATCCGGCCCTGATCGAGCCCTACTGGAACGCCCAAAAGTCCACGGACGCCCTGGAACGGGTCCGGGCCACGCAACGGCTGGCCAAGCTATTTCCCGGCCATCCGGAAAGCCATATCGCGCTCGGCCGCGCGTCACTGGAGGCGCGGCTGTGGGGCGAGGCCCGCAAACACCTGGAAAGCGCCATAGATGCCGCCGGAGGACCGCCACCGGCCCGGGTCTGCAGGATGATGGCGGAGCTGGAAGAAAGCGAAAACGACGATCCTGCCCGGGCCCGGGAGTGGCTGATGCGTGCGTCCATGGCCGCCGCCGACCCGGCGTGGGTGTGCGGCCATTGCGGCAATTCCGTCGGCCAATGGTCCGTGGTTTGCGGCAAGTGCGAGAGCTTTGACAGCTTCCGCTGGCGGACGCCGCCCAGCATCGTCAGTCTGCCGGAAGGCGAAACTGCGGAAACCGAATTAATCACCGAAGGCCCGGCGGCCCTTCCCCCCGGAGGCATCGAAGCCGGTTGACTAACGGATGGTCCCCATCACAGGCCCTGGAACCGGTACGCACTTACCGGGACTTCACGGCCGGGCAGTCCCTGGCGGCAAAGGCGCGCGGCCTTGCCCGGGCCGCCGCCTTGCGGGCGCTTTCCCTCGGCCGCTCGCCGGGCGCCGCCGGCAGTGACCGGGGCGGCTGGATCCGGTTTCCCTTCTATCACCACGTGTTTGACGACGAACGGAAGGATTTCGGCCGCCAGCTCGATTTCATGGCCGGGCTGGGCGACTTCATCGGCCTCGACGACGCGGTGGCGACGCTGGCGGCGGGCGATCCCATCGACGGGCGCTATTTCTGCATCACCTTCGACGACGGGTTCAAGAACGGGCACACCAACGCGATGCCGGTCCTGTTGGATAAAAAGGCGCCGGCCGCCTTTTTCCTCGTCACCGGCCATGTCGGCGCCTCGCTGCAGGATGACCGGGAAAGGCTTCTGGGGTTTTATGACAGCGGCGATCTGCTGATCGAGTTCCTGGATTGGGACGACTGCCGGGAAATGGCTTCGGCCGGGATGACCTTCGGCTCGCACACCGTCAACCACGTCCATCTGGCTGACTTGGGCGAGGCCGGAGTGGAAGCCGAACTCAAAGAATCGAAACAGGCCATCGAGACGGAACTGGGCCGGGCCTGCGACCATTTCTGCTGCCCGTTCGGGCGCCAAGGCATCGATTTCCTGGCCTCCCGCGATCCCGGCATTGCCCGGCGCGCCGGCTACAAATCGTTCCTGTCGGCGCACCGGGGCGCGATGACCCAAGGCGGGTCCGAAATGATGGTCAAGCGCGACCACCTGTTGGCGGGCTGGGGGAATTACCAGCTCCGGTATTTCTTTTCGTGACCCCCCGGACCCGCATGGGAGCCGCCCGGTGACCCCCAACCCGCAACCGGCGATGCGCGAGGCCAGGCTCGACGACGCATTGGCGATCACTGAATTCCTGGTCGCCCTCGGCCTCGCCATGCCCGAGGGCGACGAGGCCAGGAAAAAGCACTGGGCGGCGCTGTGGCGGGACAACCCGGCGCTGAAAGTTCACGGCCCCGGCGCGGCGTTGGGCTGGGTGATCGAGGACAGGGGCCGCATCGTCGGTTTCTTCGGCAACATCCCGCAGGTGTCCTATTTCGACGGCCAGCCGGTGAGTGTGTCGAGCGCGCGGGCCTGGGCCGTCCATAAGGACCACCGCGACCAGACCCCCCGGCTGTGCGAAGCCTTCTTCGGCCAGAAAGGCGCCGACGTGGTGCTGATCTCGTCGGCCAGCGCGCCGGCCGGGCGCCGGTGCCTGGAATTCGGCGGCTCCCCATTGCCGCAGCCGGGCTACGGCGAGGTGCTCTACTGGGTGCTCGACGCCAGCGGCTTTCTCCGCGCCGGGCTGAGGAAAAAAGGCCACGGCGGCATGGCGGCATGGACGGGGGGCGTCCTGGGCGCGGTGGCGTTGAATGCCAAAATACGGCTGACGGGCCGCCGCCCGTTCGCGCCGCTACACGACGTCACGCCGATCACCGTCGGGGAAATCGACGATGCTTTCGACGATCTTTGGGCCCGCAAGCTCAAGGAGTATCCGGGGCGGCTGCTGGCGGCCCGGGACCCGGACACGCTCAAATGGTATTTCGGCCTTAGCCAGCATTCCTCGGAAACCCGCGTTTTGTGCTGCCGCCGCGGCGGGCGGCTGGAGGGATACCTGGTGCTGGTCCGCGAGGACGCCCCGGCGATCGGCCTGAAGCGGCTCAAGGTGGCGGACCTGTTCGTTGCCGGCGACGAGGCGGATACGGTCAACGCGCTTCTGGCCGGGGCCTACGAATACGGCCTGGCCCGGCGCTGTCATGTGCTGGAGGTCATCGGCCTGCCCGAAACCCTTCGTGACATCGCCATGTCCCACAAGCCCTATTCGCGCCCGATGCCGACGTTCCCGTTCTATTTCAAGGCCCTTCGCCAAGACCTGAAAAACCCGCTGGCGGCGGCCGACGGCTGGTACGTCACGGCTTATGACGGCGACACGGCCCTGCTGTGAACCGGCCCCTCTTGACACCGTCAGGGGCGGGTGTAGGTTTCGCCGAAGACGCCGCCTTAGCTCAGTTGGTAGAGCATCGCATTCGTAATGCGGGGGTCGCAAGTTCGAATCTTGCAGGCGGCACCATTTTTCCCTTATTTTTCAATGCATTGCTGACGCAATCGGTTGCGTAGTAAATTTTTTCTTGGTTTAGACACAGTTAGACACCATACTGGGTCTTGTGATGAAAAAGAAGTCTCGCAACCAAAAAACACATTCCAAGACCATTCGAAGGGGGTTGTCTCTCTACAAAACCGCCGCTTCGCCATATTGGTTTGCAAGAATATGGGTGAGTGGGGAACGGAAATATGTGGTTCGCTCCACCAAGGAAACGTCTCGTCTTGCCGCCTCAGAGGTTGCAGAGGAACTTCTCCATGACCTTAAACAGAACCGGTTTGTTGATGGCGTCCCGAAAGAAAGGCGATTTATTCACTATGCAGATTTGTTGGTGAAGGAACAAAAAAGACTTGCCGGGAAAGGAAGAAGCAAACGGTTTGCTAGGGACGATGAAATGATGTTGCACCGAAAAGGCGATGGAATCATAGATTATTTTGGGCAAAAAGATGTTGGATCAATTACCACCCCGGTTATCCGCGAATATCTTAATTTTTTGGACGATAGACGAAAAAATCCTCTCGCTCCTGCAACAAAAAACAGGTACGCGATTGTTATCCGCAAGGTTCTTAGACATGCATATGAAAACGGAATTATTGACCATATTCCACCAACTCCGAAGATTCCTGTTGAAGACAACCCCCGCCCATCCTTCTCCGAACAAGAATACAAACACCTATTGAAAACCACCCGCGAAGTGGTGAAAGAGGGGGTGAAGGTGAGGGGAATCCCGCTGACGGTGGAGATATATTATTTCATCGTATTCATGACGCATTCGTTCATGCGACCAACCGAATCAGAGGTGTTCTCAATTCGGCACCGAGACATTACCGAGAAACAAAATCCCAGGCGGTTGGATATCAAGGTTAAAGGTAAGACCGGATACAGGGTTGCCATGACCACGAAATACGCACCTGTATTCTACCGACATATCCAGAAGAAGGTTCATCCAGATTTCCAACCAGATGATTTTGTGTTTTTTCCTGATTACCCCAATCGCAGAACTGCTTTGAGGAATGTGAATCGTCAGTTCAATTATCTATTGGAAAGGTCTGGATTGAAGGTAACACCCGATGGAACCAAACGGTCGCCTTACGCATTAAGACATTACGCACTTCAAACACGGTTGAGGAAAAGTGGTGGGAAGGTAAATATTTTCACCCTCGCTCGGGTCGCAGGGACTTCGGTGGAACAATTGGAACGGTTCTATCTCAAAAACATGGAGTTCAACGACGAACTGGCGGAGAACTTCCAGTTAGAACGATGAAGTTGGTCATTCCCCTGAAAATGACCCGCCAGCGTCCATCTTTCATTTATCCGGTGGCGAACTACCAGAAATCCATTTGGAGGGGTTAAGCGGGTCGCTGAGGGGGTTGTGAAGGGGTGCTGTCTCGGTGCGTTGGCATTCAACGACTATTTTCTGGAAATTTTCTGACTTCCAAGATCAATTCTCCTATGCTCTTTAGGAAAGTGAGTTTTA
>NZAZ01000014.1 GCA_002686255.1 Rhodospirillaceae bacterium | reverse complement strand
CCGGCATCAAACTGTAACCGTACGGGCAACCATTTAGGCATAGAACCACACACCTTTAAAAGTGTGGTTGAATCTTTGGCAGAAGATATTGAGGATCAAACCGGAGTTACTGTCAACCCAACCTTTAACCGTAAGGGCGCGGAAATTCTCTTCATCACACCTTCCGGAGACGTTTTCGGGGATCCCGGAATTTATACGATGATGGGTTATATGATGTTGTTTGAGCACATCGGTTTGGATTACACACTCAGTACTTATGCTTCGGAAGGCGGAAATTTCGGCTTGTTCACCTCAAATCAGTCGATGAAAAAAATCAACGCGAAAATGTTTCACGAAGCAGAGCGTTTAGGAGTGAAATGGATTTTGGGTGGAGAATGCGGTCACATGTGGCGTGTTGTTCACCAGTACATGGATACCATGAACGGTCCCGCAGAATTCCTGGAAGAACCGGTGTCGCCGATTACCGGTACAAAATTCCGTAATGCCACCTCAACCAAAATGGTTCACATTGCAGAGTTTACAGCAGACTTGATTAATCAGGACAAACTCAAACTTGATCCGCGGCGCAACGATCACTTAAAAACAACATTCCACGATTCCTGCAATATCGCCCGCGGAATGGGGATGCTCGAAGAACCGCGTTATGTTTTAAGAAATGTCTGCAACAGTTTCAATGAAATGCCGGAGCATACGATTAGGGAAGAAACTTTTTGCTGCGGTTCCGGAAGTGGACTTAATACTGATGAATACATGGATATCCGTATGCGTGGTGGATTTCCCCGCGCAAGTGCGGTCAAGCATGTGAAAGATAAATATGATGTGAATGCCCTCGTCGCGATCTGTGCTATTGACCGTGCGAGTCTACCGCCTTTAATGAATTACTGGAATCCCGGCGTTTCTGTATATGGGCTTCATGAATTAGTCGGGAATGCTCTCGTGATGGAAGGCGAAGATGAACGTACCGAAGACTTGAGAGAGGACGAAATGGTGGATTTTGAGCCTGAACGGCCCGTGAGGGAGGAAGATGAATGAAAAAGTTCTCATATTTGCCGGGCTTGCGGTTTTTTTGCTGGCAGCGTCATATCCTTTCTGGCAAAGCACTGAAGCAGAAGACTTTCCGCAAATTGCGATGCAGACCAAAGGAGAACAATGTGTCGCACCGGTCGAATACATGCGGAAGAATCATATGAAATTGCTCGAAATATGGCGTGATTCAGTGGTAAGAGATGGAGATCGTTTTCATATTATGCCTGACGGAAGCAAGGTTGAAAAAAGTCTGACAAAGACCTGTCTCGATTGTCATGTGAGTAAGGAAAAATTTTGTGAAGAATGTCACTCCTTTGCCAGCGTAAAACCCTATTGCTGGGAGTGTCATGTTGTTCCTAAAAGTGGGGGCCATAATGAATTGTCTGGAATTGATGATGCTGAAGAGAACAGACAAAATCTTCTCAATAATTTACTAGCGAGGAATCAACCTTTGGCTGAAAACAACCAAAGGTTTAAGGAAGGGAGAAAATGATTGAGAACCGGCGAAAATTTCTTAAAAAATCTGCTGGCTTGATAGCGGGAGCAGGAGTTGTTTCCGGATTTATTAGTAAATATACGACCGGATTTGCTAAGGCTTCAACCGAAAAGCCTACCTCGGGAAAGAGTATCCGCTGGGGGATGGTTATTGACATGCGGAAATGTATAGACGGCTGCGTTAAATGTATTGAAGTATGTCACGTTACGCATAACGTACCAGAATTCGATAATCCTAAAGACGAAATAAAATGGATCTGGAAAAGTGATTACGCAAAAGTATTTCCCAGTAAAAACCAACAGTTTGTGTCTGAAGAAACTCGGCAAAAACCATTTTTATCTTTGTGTAACCATTGTGCTGATCCACCATGCGTGATTGTTTGTCCAACAGGTGCAACATTTAAACGAAAAGATGGAATTGTTGAAATGGACTTTCACCGCTGCATTGGTTGTCGTTTTTGTATGTCAGCTTGTCCTTATGGTTCAAGGAGTTTCAATTGGAGGGAACCGCGTCCGGCTATTGAAAATATAACTCCAGAATATCCAACACGTGAAAAAGGTGTAGTAGAGAAATGTAATTTCTGCTCAGAACGATTGGCAAAAGGACAACAGCCTGCTTGCGCTGAAGAATGCCCAGAAAACGTTTTAACATTTGGTAATTTGTATGACCAGAATACTGAAATCAGAAAAATTTTAAAAGAGAATTCAACTATTACAAGAAAACCGGAATTGGGGACAAATCCTTCAGTTTTCTATATAACCTGAGGCTCAGATGATTGAAAAGGCATTAGCAGGGAATAGATTTTATTGGAGCTGGATTACTATATTACTGGCTTTAGTATCAATGGGTGTCTATTCCTATTCTCAGCAACTGACTTATGGGTTGACAGTTACCGGAATGGGGCGTGATGTTAGCTGGGGTGTTTACATAGCGCAGTTTACTTTTTTGGTTGGGGTGGCAGCATCCGCGTTGATGGTTGTATTACCCTACTATCTTCATAATTATAAAGAGTTTGGAAAGATTGTAATTATCGGCGAATTTTTAGCTGTTTCAGCGGCTACTATTTGTCTTTTGTTTGTTATTGCAGACATGGGNCATCCGGATAGGCTTTTTTATGTTTTGCTGTATCCTCATCCAAAATCAATGGTTTTTTGGGATGTGCAGGTTCTGAATGGTTATTTACTAATTAATATTGTAAGTGGCTGGACTGTTTTGGAAGCAGAGCGTAAAGGGGTTTCTCCTCCAAACTGGGTGAAACCAATTATTTATCTTTCTATCGTTTGGGCAGTAAGCATCCACACAGTAACAGCATTTTTATATGCTGGAACTCCTGGGAGACATCTTTGGCTAACCGCAGTGCTGGCTCCGAGGTTTCTAGCTTCCGCATTTGCGGTTGGACCGTCTTTACTAATCTTGATCTCATTTATTCTTCGGAAATTCGCGGATTTTGATGTGGGCGAAAAAGCGATCCAGAAACTCACAACGATAGCGACTTACGCGGCTATCGCTAATTTTTTCTTTGTAGGAGCGGAGTTTTTTACCGCGTTTTATAGTAATATTCCGGGTCACAAACATAGTCTAGAATATTTATTTTTCGGACTTGATGGAAAATACCAGCTTGTACCATGGATGTGGTTTTCGATGTTAGTTGGAATCACGTCAGTCATAATTCTATTGTATCAGCAACGCAGACCTTCAAAAAAATTGCTTATTGCTGCTTGTAGCGGTATTGTTGTTTCTCTCTGGATTGATAAAGGAATCGGATTGATCATTGGAGGCTTTGTCCCATCACCAATGGAAGAGGTTGTAGAATATTTTCCAACTTTCATTGAGATAACAGTCACCATAGGAATATGGGCGATTGGCTTATTAATTTTAACAGCACTGCTGAAAGTGGCGGTTAGCGTTAAGAAGATTGCTTAGTGAGGTTTAACATAATAACGTTGGTTTTATGATGTTTTAAAAACAGTCTTTAATAAATGAAAGTCAAAAAATATCTTACCAAAAAGGAGAAAATATGACTGAAGAGAGACCTAAACGAATGGCGCTGATTGCGTCACAGGGAACTTTGGACTGGGCTTATCCACCTTTTATTTTGGCATCGACAGCAGTGGCAATGGAAATGGAAGTAGCAGTATTTTTCACTTTCTACGGACTAACTCTGCTAAAAAAGAAAATTGAAGCAAAAGTCGCACCGCAGGCAAACCCTGCTATGCCTATGAAAATGCCTTTTGGACCAAAAAGTTTTCAGAATATAGAGTGGCCAATGCCGAACGTGCTTATGGGAAATGTTCCCGGATTTGAAACTATGGCAACATCGATGATGAAAGATACATTCAAAAACAAAGGCGTCGCATCTATTGAGGAACTCCGCGAAATTTGTGTAGAATCCGGAGTTAGGATGATAGGTTGTCAAATGACAATGGATGTTTTTGGTTTTACCAAGGAAGATTTCATCGAAGGTGTCGAACTTGGTGGGGCCGCCACATTTTTAGAATTTGCTTCTGATTCTGATATCCAGTTATTTGTTTAATATTTAGTTTGTTATAAAGGGGAATTAAAGGTTTTTTAACTATCCAAAATAGTATTATATTTCATACCAATATGGTTGTTTGACAGAGATTGTTTCTCCTACTAAAGGGAATATTAAAAAAAACTGTAAAAATTTTTTAAAAGATTTATAATGCCGAGTTTTTCTAATAAGATACTTTGAAGGACTAGGAACTAAATCAGACAAAGCCGAGTTATCTTATGTCAATGAAAATCAAAGTAAAGATCCAACTTGGTGACTGCGGGATGGGTATGCCAGTTATCCGCACATGGCAGGCTATGAAAAAATTGGTTGTCGGGGATATTTTACAAGTGAGCAGTTCTCACCCCTGAGCTGAGCCTGATATAAAGGCCTGGTGCAGGACTTCCGGACATAAACTACTACAAATAGTGATTCAAAATGAGGAATTGAATTTCTATGTGATGTGCACAAAATAAATGGATTTAGAGTAATTGGGTTCCTAATTAAAAAGGATTCTCGTAAAATTTATTTAGTAACAATTTAATTAAATACTAGAGTTAAATGGCAGATGTATTAGTAACAAAAGAACCAGAAAATATAAAAGAAGTTTTTGCTGCGGGATATGCAAAGTTTTTTGAAAAACAATGGCCGATGTGGGTAGGTGGGCTTTTATTTGGTTTTATAAATGTCTTTATGTTTGCTTTCGAAAAAGCATGGAGTGTTGCAGATGGTGTGAGGAACTGGGGCAACTGGTTTTTTAACAGTGTTGAAATTACTGAAATTACAATGATAAACCCACACCTTTATTCAACTTCAATATTAAATTTTGGTATAATCGCAGGGGCTTTAGCTTCAGCACTTCTAGCCAAACAATTCCAAATTAGAAATGCACCTAGTAGAGAACTCTACAAAGCAGTAGTTGGAGGAGTTCTAATGGGAATTGGATCTTCTATGTCATTTGGCTGTAATATTGGAGGATTCTTTAGTTCTATTAGTGCTTTGTCTATGGCTGGTGTAGCTATGATGGCAGGACTCATTATCGGTTCCTTTATAGGGTTAAAAATGTTAGTATGGGAAATTACATACTGGAGCCCAGCACCTACAGCATCCAAGAATGTTTCTGGTAGGAATAATAAAACAAATCAACCAATAATAGGTATATCAATAATAATTCTTGGAATACTGCTAGCTTTAGTATATGACAATCTAGATTACTCTATTAGGGGCGGTTTTCTCTTCTTCGGTTTAGTTCTAGGAATTATAATGCAGAGAACAAGATTTTGTTTTGTTAGAGCTTTTCGTGAACCTTTTATGACAGGAGATGCGAGCGCTACTAAAGCAGTCGCTTTGGCAGTTTTAATTAGCACAGTTGGTTTTTCAATCCTTAAATGGTCAGACATGAAGGATTGGGATGCACAAGTATCAGCAGGATTTTGGCTTGGCAGTCTGGTTGGGGGCACTATTTTTGGCATAGGAATGTCACTAACAGGAGGATGTGCTTCTGGTACTTTGTGGCGAGCAGGTGAGGGGCATATAAAACTTTGGGTGGCCTTGATTGCATTTACTCTATCTGGATCTTATTTCAGGGAATGGCTAAGTACAAGTGGCTGGTCAACTCAGTTAGGAGATACCCTCTTCATTCCAGACTTAATAGGATGGAAGATGGGTATTTTTTCTATTTGCTTGCTCATGATAATTTGGGGTATAATTGTCTCATGGAACGAAGCAACTAGGAAACTGGTGATCGTTTAATCATCGGTTAATTTAAAAAATCTTCAAAGTTATATTTCATGTGCTATTGGAGATATGATTAATTAACGTTTAGATAGGTAGGAAGGTAAAAAATAGTTTTAATAGGAACCTTTACTGATATATATCAGTAATTAAGCTAATCAATAAAAATGGAGAAAATTATGAGAAATAGTTCAATTCTATTGATAACATCAGCTGTAATTGCGTTAATTATTAGC
>NZAZ01000013.1 GCA_002686255.1 Rhodospirillaceae bacterium | reverse complement strand
CTCCCGCCTGCGTCTCCTCCTCTTCCTTCGCCAGCGCCTCCGCTCCCGCCTGCGTCTCCTCCTCTTCCTCCGCCAGCGCCTCCGCTCCCGCCTGGTTGATAACGAATGCCTCATCAACATATTCGTTACAAAGCACTCCTTCAAGCCTCATTTTTTCTGGAACATGCGCTCCTTCAGCAGACAGTTCATCGCTCTCTACAGCAACTATCAGTTTATCACCGCACTCCTTGGCAAACTTGAAGAGACGGATATGTCCCGGATGAAGGACATTAAAGCGACCTGACACAAATACAGTCTTCATAAAGAGTATGACTCAATTGTAAAAAATGAAAAATATGTGGAATCAATCTTGAACCGCAAAATATTCTCCGAATGATTTGCTAAAAAAAACCTCTTTTTCAAGACCTCTTACCTCGGGTGGTGTCGCTAATAATATAAGGGGAATATATCGAATAGGAAGAGGAAATGCTCTCTTTAAACGCAACAATTTCTGCCAGATTACCAACAATCCCTTTTCCTGGATATGCCTATATTGCCCTAGCCATAATTCAATAATATTAGTTGCATTCATACTACAGTGAATGTTTCTCTGTACAATCTTTCGAATCTTTCTTGAATTTTTTTTGCCTGAT
This sequence comes from Rhodospirillaceae bacterium, assembly GCA_002686255.1. Taxonomy (GTDB): domain Bacteria; phylum Pseudomonadota; class Alphaproteobacteria; order Rhodospirillales; family Casp-alpha2; genus Casp-alpha2. The sequence continues at coordinate 23,815 of NZAZ01000013.1, read as the reverse complement.
TCACCCTATGGTGGTAAGGTGTGATTTTTGTCATTCAAATCATTGGGATAAAGATCGTTTTTTAATCTCTACCAACATTGTTCTTCTTAAATTACTTAAAGTTGTATACACATCTTCTACAGTACGTGGAGCAGAATTGTATAAGCTTTCTAATTTAAATGAATTAATTCTTCGAATCCAGTATTCGTTATTTAAAAGATTGTTGTTTGCATCCATAAATCTATCTTTAGACAGTTTCTTATTATTATCTAAAATATACGCATAAGATAAAAAGATATTCATATTAGGGTTAGTTGGATATGCTATTCTTACTCTTTCAATCCAGTTAATAAACTTAGTTGGCTCACCGTCAGCTGAAAGATTCTTATTGAATACATAATTTGAAAGTACATTAAATGTAAACCAAATCTCCTTAACTTGCTCATTGGATGGAACCTCTGTTTGATCAAGTAGAAAAACATCCATTCCTATTTTAATACTCTTCTCTATATTGATTTCCTTTATAGATGAATCTCTTGATGGAATAAAATTAGAAACATTTAACCCTTTAGTATCCATTTGTGATTCAAAGTATTCTCCAGAATCTGCAAACGCAGAAGCACCTCTGATAATTTGACATACTGTAAATGCCCCCCAATCCGTGTTATCTTCGAGAGAAAACCAAAAACTATCGAGCATTTGTCCAAAAGTCTCTTCCGGGAGACCGACAATGTAATTGGCCTTCACGAACATCTCTGGAACGTCATTTAACATCTGTCCAAATTCTAAAAATCTTTTATGTGAACCAGGCTTTTGAACTTTTTTTAACATTTCTTTATTACCTGATTCGACTCCTATAGCGAAGCCAATACATCCGGAATCTCTTATCAATCCAAGCATTTCTTTATCAATTGATGTTGCTATCATCCCATTACTTGCAGACCAAGTAATATTCCATTTGCGGTTTATGATTTCTCTGCAGAAGGCCTTAAATTCCTCTTTGTGAGATGTTGGATCATCATCAAGAAGCTCAAAATGCTGTACTTTTTCAGATTCAACAAGATATTCCATCTCACCAATAATATCATCAAGATTCCTATATCTAACACCTTTGCCCAAAAAATCTCTAACAGCACAAAAGCTGCAAGCCGCTCTACAGCCTCTTCCCAGTTGTATCGTTGCAAATGGCATTTTAGTGTTTTCGATATTTCTCGAAAATGGATTCAGTGAACCATATTCACAGTACTCTGATAAATTAATTAATTTGTATGTATCGATTAAGTCACCACGAATATCAACTATATCCTTTTTACCAATAGATTCTTCGTATTTACCTGCCATATTAAAATGTATACCTGACATTGAAACCTGCTCAAGCTCATCATATAAAAGATCTAAAAGATAATTGAGTTTATTTTCACCTTCTCCCTCTACAACGAAATGACAAAGATCATCCGATAATAGCTTTTGCCACTCATATGTAGCAATTACACCACCACCTATAACAATTGTATTTTGCCTTTTTCGTGCTCTTTGAATGACACTTAACATAGGAGAAATTCCAACATCAAATAAACATGAAACACATACAATGGACGGGTTAAATTCATTCAACTTATCTTCTAAAATACTTTCCCATTCAACATGCGAAAAGGAAGGATTGATGTGTGTGTTTTTTAGAATTTCAAAGTTTAAGTCTAGTATTTGCATATCCAAGTTTCGGTGCTGAACTGTGCTACAAAGGTACTGTATCCCGGTTGGAGGAAAAATGTAATACCCGTTAGCCAGAGCAATATCCTTATTAAATGAATCGAGTATAACTTGTGGTGTTTGAACAAAAAGTATACGCTTAGACAGCTCAATATCAGAATTTAGTTTTTTACAATATTCTTTTATTATTTCATTCATTATAAATTTATTATTGTTAGATGTTAATTAAACTCTATTGATATTTTTTTATATGTAGAAATGAATTTATCCAGAATCATGTCCGCATTTCTTTTGTCCAAAGTCAATGATGGGGTAAAACAGACTCTATGCCATTTTGCATTTATCAATATATTATGTTTTTCCTCCATCTCTAACTGCAATCTTTTTCCAAATTCATTGTTTTCTTTGCTTTGATATTCAAATGAAAATCTCAAGCCTCGACCACGTACATCATAATAAAAGGGGTGCTCACTAAGTTCACCAACTAGCGTGTTACGCATATACTCACCCAGGAAAGATACATGATTCAAAAAATCATCATTATGCACAATTTTTTGAACTGCTAATGCAGCAGAAATACTTAAAGAATGTGCTTGATGTGTTGTAGTATGCTGCAATCTCCCTTGTTTATTCTTTATTACATTCTCAATATCTGAGCTTGTAATCACAGCACTCAACGCCCCATAGCCTGCAGCAAGAGTTTTTCCTATAAATATGAAATCTGGTGAGACTCCATCCCAATCACAACAATATATTTTACCACTTGTACCTGTACCGCAATAAACTTCATCCAATATTAAATGAACATCATATCGATCACATACCTCACGAATATATTTCCAATAATTTTGTGCTGGTGGCACATCGCCAACTAGCCCTCCCATTATAGTTTCACCCACAAAACCAGCCACATTTTCAGGGCCTATTTCAATTATCTTATCCTCTAGTTGAATCGCGCTGCGTTTTGCATAATCGTCTGGAGATTCATCATTTTTTTTAAGATAAAGTGGATGGTGCATTGGAATTCTTGATCTATATGGTGACAACATAGGCCTAAAAAACTCTAAATTTGGTCTTTCACCTAAGACAAGAGCATCTGCCGTTGATCCGTGGTATGACTGTTCACGAGAAATAAACCATTTTTTCTCTGGTCTACCTAAATCATAATGAGTTTGATAACTCATCTTCATCGCGGCTTCACATGCCTCTGCACCTGAATTTCCAGAATAATATACTTTATCAAGAGCATGCTCAGCCTTACTAAGCAATAAATCAGACAGCTCTTCCACATTGTCATCAGACCATAATTTATAATCTAAATGACCAAATCTTTTCAATTGAGACTCTAAAGCTGAATTAACTATTGGATGGTTCCACCCTAAAATAGAGTATGATGTTCCGCCTGCGGTAGCATCTAAAAGTTTTCTCCCATCTTTTGTATAAATATGTAATCCGTCAGCATGGCTAACGTATGGTGGAATTGGATCATTTGGAAAAACTCTAAAAGTACTGGTCATTTTATACCTATATAATACTTACATTGAATTTAATACTTTGTTACTTATATTATTTTGAAATTCTAAAATCTTTTCATTATCATCTATGGGGGCCCATTTGGGTACAATAATATCGCCCTTGTTAAAAGGGCCATTTGTCACTTCATGAAATACAACATATTCAGACAATGGAACAACCATATGATACAAATTATTAGATAAACGATAATATAGGCATTCACCTTTACTATTTAACATTACAGTTTTCATTATATTGCCATCATCTGAAAATACCAAAACAGCTAACATTCCTTTAATTATATGAAATGATTCTATTTTATCTACATGCTTATGTGGTGGAATATAGTTCCCTTTTAGGTGAACAATAATCATTTCATGTAATAAACTTTTATGACTATGGTGTGTACAAAGCCTCGATTGCCTGCGTGTATTATTTCTAGCAGATAATAATAAAAATTCAATCATATCTCTAGAAAGTGTAAATATACTTTCTGGAGAATAAAACACACAATCTGATTCTTCTATCCAATCAAAAGGCATTTAATATAATCATAATTTAATCGCACTGACATAAATAAGCTCTCTACCAAACAATTTATGAAAATATTTCATTTTAGATATATCATTTTTTGTTATTGATTTGCTCTCCATAAGGTCAGCCACTTCTTTAAATGAATTGATCCAATATTCATTAATATTAGACATAAACAAGCCAATATTTTGAATACTGTTGAATATTTTATCATCTATAATTGCATCATTGTTATCTTCTTTTCTGGCAATTTGGCTTATAAAGTTAAATGATTCAACTTCAATTTCTCTGCCTAATTCTTTACTAATTTGAGTATGGCAATTACGGTAATCAAAAAAATTATGAATGTTTCTATAGTATGAATTCAAGAATTGTTCATTAAATAATTTATTTTTTCCATATAGACTCTTGTACCATCTCCAGTCATTATAAAATTTTGGGAATGACTCGTAAATATCAAACTTACCGCCAATATCATCAATAAACATATCTGGCTGTGGGCACATTGTCAGAAAACCAGGGTTTATTAATGTGTCTATCACCCAGTCCTCATACACTCTAGACATGTCATTCATTGTATCAAGATGAGCAGAATATCCATCCAATAATATTTTTGTTTTTTTATTTATATTATCAATATTTCTTACTATGTCCCAAGATAAAACTCTTCTTATACCATTAGAAACACTACCTAAAGGGGATGCAATAGTTGTTATTAAAATCCCGCCTTGACTTACTAATTCACCAAGCTTTTTCATCATTTCTCTTTCATGTGCAGATACACCAAGCCAAGCTTCGCATATAACAATGTCGTATTCAATATCAGTAGAAAAATCTTCTAGCTTTTGCTTAATTAAATTTGGTTTGATTAAGTCTAACTTTATTGTTGAATACAACTCCATAATTCCCATTTGTGCCGTCTTATTCGGCTCTAATAAATCATATCTGCCAGGCTTACATGATGCAACATATAGACTATTATGTCCAGATCCTGGGCCGACCTCTAGTACATTCTTATCCTTAAATAAGATAGATGGAGCGCCAATTTTTCGATATAAAGAAGAGCGCCTCTCTAAATGTTTTTGTATATCATCTATATTCTGCCTAACCGGAGATATACCATACTCCATATAAAATTCTAAATGGTCTTTATTTGTAGTAGGTATTTCGATACTCATATATTCACCAATTTATTGTTTTACAGAAATAATGCTATACGCATAAGTTATTCATGATTATTTTTCAAACGATGATGTTCAGTCAAAATAGATAAACTCATAGTCACCAGTATAGCCAAAATGTTTATACAGCCACACCCATTCATCTTTATTAAAAAATGACTCTGCAGTTAACGCCCAACATTGCAGATTAAAAAGTTCTTTTTCGTTTCGATAACTCTCAAGCATTAAATATCCATGCTTTCCGATTCTTTCCATTTCAATTAAAGCTGTTGTTAGATCTGGCAATCTAAGATTGTGGAATGTTCCTAGTGACATCACAAGGTCAAATTCATTATCTTTAAACGCTAACTGTTCTTCAACTTTATGCTTAAAAATAAATGGCTTGGTTTCATCCTTGGCATGTACTAAGGCATATGATGATGAGTCAATTCCTATAATATCTATATCTGGTATAAGAATTTTTATCTCATGCATTAAGTAGCCTTTTCCACAGCCCATATCCAATACCTTAGAATTTGAAGTTAGGCTGTATGCTTTAATTAATTGTTCAGCAACTGGCTTCCACCTTCCGGGCATATATTTATAACCACCATACCCATAACGCCTATCACCATCCCAATAATCCTTACCATATTGTTTGGCAATTTGCATACAATGAACCTTGTCATCAATCATACGCGCTAAGTAGTCACGCTTAGTAGATTTATGGAGTGGTGTTACGATATTTTTTAGTTCACCCATCAGACAAAATACCCATGCTCTTGGTCTATTGATAGATACTCATGTATTGCTACATTTTTTGCGTGACTAACACAATGGTGACCACACTTCACTGATGGATCAAAATGACTCAAGAATATTTGACTTTCATCTGAAAACCAATAATCTTTAAATGACCTATCTACAATTGAACCCATTTTACCACTCTCTGTATATGCCTTATCTTGACATGTATAGACATATTGATCTGCACCTACTACCGTTAAAAGTTGCAAGAATGGACAAGTGTTGTATTTTTTTTCAAAGCGCTCTTCCAGGTCATGGTAATGATTTAATATTTTGAACCTTTCACTTTCTATCATTTGAGCTGCCGATATTTGTTTTCCAACTTCATTTTTAATTGAACTATGATAGCTATTGTTACCAGCAGCATCATTACTTACCACTGCACCAGATATCTTGACATGATCTACACCACACTCTTTGAGAAGAGTACATACTTCTGCTATATGTTTGCAGTTTTCTTGGCCCACAATAAAGCTCACCCCGAGAACACATTTGGTCTCTCTGGCAGTAAATGCTTTAATATTTTCCATTAATTTAGAAAAATCATTTTCTTTAGCCCCTCTACTTTTGACATAGCTTTCATCATCCCAAGCATCTATTGAGATTCTGACCCATGTGCCGTGTTTTGCAAATGCATCAGCAATTTTTCCTTTTAGATTTGAGCCGTTGGTTAAAGATGCGATTCGAATGCCCCCCGCTGCCAGTATATCTATAATCTCAGGGAGTGGTTTATAGAGCAGTGGTTCCCCTCCACCTGAAAAAGTTACTGCCTTTACACCCATCTCTACGAAATCATGAGCTAACTCAATCATCTTCTGCTTAGGTATTTGATCTTTCTCATCCATCTGATCACCTAAAACCACGTTGTCTGTGCGGTAGGCACAATACCAGCAGTTGTGGTTACATAGGTTTATTGGCTTAACCCTGATATGGACAGGTGCTACGATATCACCTTTAGATAATGCATCTAATTGTGTCCTAAAGTTCAGGAATTTTAGTGAGCTATAGTATGTTGACATATATTAAATATTCATTATTCTCTGCCAGTTAGAGAAGATCCTAGTTGTTTGTCTGTCTTTAGACTAATAAATGTTGGTCCCGAGCTTTTATACGCTTGATACAGACATTTTTCAGTCTCTTCTCTATTTGTTGGGAACCATGACTGTATATTATTAAACATAGACATTGTTTTTTTACCATCCAACTCTGTATGGGTTGGACCTAGTGTAGGATAATCAGAAAATCCAACTAAATTTACATTAACATTCTGTTGATCAATGTCTAATTTTATCTGTTCAAATGGCCTCTCAATTAAGAATGGTGTGATGGTATAGACCCATGGTTTTAACCCCTCTAATGCCATCCCTGCAGCTACACCAATCATACTCTGTTCGCACAATCCAATATTTATAAATCGCTGTGGAAATTTTTCTTGGAATTCATCAAATACCTTAAATCCAATATCTCCGACAATGAGGTAAATATTTTCATCTTGTTCAGCGAACTTGGTCAACACCTTTCCTAAACAGCGTCTCATAATAAACCCAATGCTCGCTTACCAATATCAACATCATCCCCTTTAACCTTTCTAGCGTGCCAATCTGCACTATTTTCAAACGCTTTAACACCTTTCCCCTTAACTGTATGCAAAATAACTGCTAATGGCTTCTGTTCAGTGTGACTCGTTTTAAATGAAGTGATTATTTGTTCAAAATCATGCCCATCGAACACCTCTTTGACACTCCAGTTAAAGGCCTTAAATTTAGCAGACAAATTATCTAATGGTAATATATTTTGTATACTATCCAACGCCTGTATATTATTATAATCAACCAGCAATACCAAATTATCAAGTTGATATTTTGCCCCAATAAGCAAGGATTCCCATGTTGTACCCTCTTGACATTCACCATCTCCTACCATGACATATATTTTTCCTGCTCTATTACTCTTTTTTCTGGCTAATGCCATTCCTACAGCCATTGGAAAACCGTGCCCCAAACTACCCGTTGTGCAGTGTATGCTATTTTTTTCATCTAATTCTAGATGTGTGGTGATTCCAGGGTTAAATCCCTGCTCTCTAAGGTATATTTGATAAGGATAAGATGCGTGAGCCTTACTTAAAATGAATTTATCATCTCCCACCATGACCTCTTCATGCAGCGCTAAAAAGATCTCAATCATAGAGAATGATCCGCCCACATGTGCCTCACCTGTTTCAATAAAAGCGTTATATGTATCCTGACGGAGCTTGAGTGCCTTATCTCGTAGTTGGTTATATTTCGTCATATCTATCCAAAACTTTGCTCAGTTGTTTCTTGGCTTTATCTAACTGAATTAATAATATACGTTCTTTTTTATGTTTTAGTACACCATTTGCTGCAATGCGCCTCTCCCATAAAGATTTATTATACTCATTTAATATTATCAAACACCACACCAATCCATAGAGCGGCCAGGCAACTCTATATCTTTCTAAAATAGATTGCCCATATATATCCAAGCAACCATTCAGCCACAACCGTTCATGCTCCACTGAAAGCTCAAATGCCGCATGGTGAGACACATCTGCGATAAGTTTTACAGGGTCATCCCATCCGAAATACTCAAAATCATAAAAAAATAAATCTCCTGACTGAGTTCTGATCATGTTATGAAAACCAAAATCTGATGGACTTAAAATTAGATCGCTATTTGGCAAGTTTTTAGTGTAGCTTTTTGGCCAATTATTCTTGCTCCAAACCAATATATCATTAAAAGCTGGGATAAATTGATCGTTTATAAATGATTTCAACTCCATGTGTGTGTCTAATGCTTCATCAAAGCTTTTTAATCTATTTTCTATCTGTACCTCTATATCTGAACCTTTGAGACATGCATTAGATGCCAAATTAAAATTAACAAACCTCTCTCGTACTTTGTGAGTGTTTAGTATAGTCAGTAGTGATAACATTTGCTTAATATTAGCACTTCCGTAATTAGTGATTTTTTCACCCTCTATATAATCATAAATTGCAATACCCAGACCTTGGTCATAAGCTACAGGTATCTGAAGGTATGGAACAGATAGTTCCTCCAATAGCTTTAGACTATTATACTCTGCTAAAAGTCGGTTATGCGATCCTGATTGCGGGTATATTTTAACGATATATATATTATCATCAGCGACTACTTTGTTTATTTCCGAGTTACCTCTACCTTCTACCTTTTCAAGCAATGATATCGTTTTTTCCGGCATTACTTCTCTGACAATATGCAACAACTCTTGTTCCGTCCAACTTTTTAATAAAGAGTTATTGATCTCATCCCAGGAATATCCATTAACCCCGTTAAATAGAATGGATTGAACATTGGTAAGATGTTTTGATTGAACTATCTCTTCTAAATCATCAATAAAGTAGTCAAAATTGTTATCTGCAATATAGCTAATTTTATCTTGTTGTGTGTCAGCAAATGTAATTTTGCTGATTAGCTGCTTGCTATTACGTTGTTCTCTATTCTGTAACAGTTCATTTTCTAGTAGAAATTGGGTTGCTGCTTGTCGCAAAGAGTATTTTTCAGTATCGAAGTGTCCATATTCTGTTTTATGACTCACTATCTCAATGATTACTCCTCTATTATAACATCGCCATAAAAACCTATAGACACCTGGAAATAGATGTGCCTTTTTAATTCCCTTACCATACACATAACCCTGAATTTGTTGCCATTGTTTCTCTCCATTTTCTCTTCGTTTAATCTTGTTACGAATGCTCTCTTTAGATAAAGATGTAACATCATCTACTAACTTAAACTTTTTTGCTGCTAATTGAAATGCCATATCATAACAAATAATCGTGTTATCGAGGTCTATTCCAATTCTCTTCACTTTACCATGCGCTTGGAATACCATAATATAATTATGCTTTATCGCTTGATCATCAAAGGCAACATTAATTTATAAAGTGTCAATGATTGGCTCTTATTCATAGATCATGAATTTCCCAAGCACTTAAACCAGGCAGTTGTCGCTTGACCAATACTGGATGTATCCCAAACAGGAGCATCTCTCCAGTTTTCGATACATCCCAACATCGTCTGTACACCTTCTTCAAACGAAACCTTAGGAGTCCAATTCAGCTTTTTTGTAATTCTAGTCGTCTCTGCAAACGTACAATCTGGCTCTCCAGGACGTTTGGGGATATAGGTAACATCACCACCCAATAACTCAACTAGATAGTTAACACTATAGTGGTGCCCACTACCCACATTCATTACCTCCTTCGTAACGGATGATTCTGCTCCTGCTATAAATGCCTGAGCAACATCTGTTACATAAGTAAAATCTCTTGTCTGTGTTCCATCACCAACAACTGTAAAAGGTTTCCCATTTAATTTTTGCGCAAGGAAAACTCCAAATACAGCACCATATGCGCCTGTCGTTCTAGATCTTGGCCCATACACATTGAACAGACGAAGGGAAATAGCCGGCAATTTATAAACCTGAGCCCAATGAAGAACAAGTTCCTCCCCCATATATTTAGTCAACGCATAAGGATACTGTGGACGTATTGGTGACTCCTCCGGAGTGGGATATTGATCCGGTATACCATAGCTTGAGGAGGATGCAGCATAAATTAACCGCTTGACACCAGACTCCTTTGCACACTGCAGTACATTTAGTGTTCCGATAACATTTGTCTGAAAGTAGGAATCAGGCTGCTCAATGGATGGAACAATATCGGCAATCCCAGCAAGATGGAAAACCCAGTCAACACCCTTAAATGCAGAGGCTATCTGTGTTCTATCGACAATATCAGCATTGATAACTGTAAGTTCTTGGTGATCTGAATAAGATTGAATATTTTCAATCCGTCCACAGGAAAAATTATCTACAATGACAACCTCATGTCCCAACTCAAGCAGTTGCTCTGCAAGATGACTTCCAATAAACCCAGAACCTCCTGTTACCAATGAACGCACACCTAACTCCTTAAATAAAATTCACATGGGGAACTGTGTGTTCCTCTAATTTGTGTAGATAGCGATTGATTTCATCCATGCGACAATTCTGCCTACACTTCTTGATATCCAACTCATCACGCACAAAGTTAAAACTGCGCAGGCGACTCTCACTCTCCCAAATCTGCTGGAACGTATGCTCATTGATATTTCCATAATCAAAACGCGAGTCCATAAGATAAGCACTACAACCGTATACCGAACCATCTGCCATAATATATGCCCATAAAAAGGGGGTGGAGTAACACTTGTCATATCGATCAGGACGATTATATTTCCTCATTGTATAACCTCGAAAAACAACATTAAATTCAGTTGTATTCAATTTTTCCAATTCTTCTGCCATTTTTAAATAGGGAAGATAATCAATCGATTCATATTTATGAGTATCACTTAATAGATGTTGTGAGTATGGTTTTATTACAAGATAGTCTAGACCTATCTCGTCCCTGCACAATCGCGCCAACACATCAATCTCAGTGGCATTCTCTGGCAACAATAGAGTCTGCGCTCCCAAGGTGCATTCAAGATTATTTTTTCGTTTTTCCTCAACTATTATCTTCAGATTTTCAATTACCCTTTCAAAGTCAGATGCTTTTGTCTGATGGATTTTCGCATAAGTTTCAGCTTTACCAGCATTTATGGATACTTTTATCCATGAAGTGTTGGGCAATGCTTCAGCAACAAACTCGTCTCGAATCAGAGTCGCGTTGGTGGTGAAAGAAACATCAATACCAGCCTCTTTTGTATGTCTAACAATTTCATGAATTTGCTTATGAAGCATTGGTTCACCCTCACCCGCATACATGATGCTTTTAACACCAAGCGCACCCATTTCATGAAGCCGTTCTTTGAGCAACGACACATCGAGCATGTTTGTCTTGTAGCCAATATAGTCAACTGCACAGAATGTACATCGATGATTGCATGCACCCACTGGCGCGATTTCTACATAAATGGGATAGACCATCATTGCCTTGTTCCAGTCATCCCCTACATCGATCAATTGTGCCACTCTGTTTGGATGGTAGATCAATTTATGGTTATCAATTGCGTACTTATCTGTCATAGGTATTATTCAGGATAGCTTTTGTTTGGACAGCCATTGCATGCAGATATGCCCGACAATCATCTGCAGATCTTCAGCAATTTGCATATCATTTATATTAAAATGTAAAGGGTGTTGAACAAGTGGTTTGCACATGCCTCCGTCAAATCCAAGGATAGCGAAAGTTACCATATTTTGATCATTACCTATTTCAATTGCGCGAATAATATTAAGTGAATTTCCACTACCAGAGAGTGCTATCAAAACATCATCAGTATTTGCTTTTACTTTTAGTTGTTCTGAAAAGATATTTTCATACCCAGTATCATTAGCTAGGCATGTCAATACAGCATTATTAGATGATAAAGCCTCTACTCTGAGTCCTCGATCTGTATTTTTTCCAGCGCCATAAATAAAATCATTCGCGATATGTAATGCATTTGCTGCACTACCGCCATTCCCACAGATATAAATAGTATTGCCATTTTCCCAAGCTACTTCAAGAGCATTACATAATAAATCTATATTAATTAAAATGTCAGGTGTTATTGTATTTCCGAGTTTACTTATATATTGGTTAAATAAATTATCTTTCATGTTATGAGTACATTAAATGTTTAGAGTATCACAGGACCAGTTTTTATTAAGATAGGTATTACAAATATGTCCTAAAGAACCTTCTAATTGAATACCATAGCGAAATTTTTCTATCATCTCCTCCTGATCACTCATTATTGAATTAGGTGCTAAGCGATTTGTTATTATAATTTGTCTGGAATGTGTTTTTAATTCTTTAGCTGCTAACTGTTGTATTATTGAGGGTTCAAAGGAATCTTCTGATATTATTTTATAATACTCACGTACAGCATCCAATATTTCCTGTTCAGTATTATCAACGAAATAATAATCCTGATTTGCAATTGAATTTATATTTTGCAGGCTCCAATCGGAATTATAAATTTCATTTATAGATAAAAATCTATTTTCAATTTTTGAATAAACATGTTTTATAATACCTCTATCTTTGTAATGCATAGGTGAGCCAAAAGTCCAACTATACATATTCAATAACAGGATTGGTTTATTAAATAATACTGCAACATCATAAATACCAGATTGAGTCCCGATAAAAAAATAGCACAATTTGATTAACACTAAATCCATTAATTCACTCTTATTTGAAGTATGTGGATAATCAATCACATTCTTTAACTTTGGAAGCTTTAACATTGAGTTGTCGCCCATTCTTACAACCCAACCCCCATTAGAGGTTATGTGATTAATTGCAGGAATATAAGAATTTATATTTGAGTTTCTATACTCTCTTCGACCCTTGTCATTTCTAAAACCACTTTCTCTAACATGTAAACAAACAAACCAAGCATTTGGTGGAATGCCTAGTTGATAAACCAACTCAAGCTCTTGCTGCTTGCTTAAGCTTTGAATTGAAATATCGAATTTATATTGATATTTTTCATTCCACTTATCTGATGAAATAAGGTTATGTTGAAAATTATTGATACCTGCACCAGGGAGAAATAAATCATTTCTTCCAATAGTGGGATAACTGTATGATTCATCTAATCGCACATTAAATAATTTTAACAACAACAGAGATGATAATCTAATCAGAATGTATAATAGTGTTAACAGAACTCTTATTATTACAAGTATTATTTTATTTGGGTTATAAATGTAATTTGAATTAATCAAAAAGATTGATTTATTTGTTAAATTAAAACGGAATATTAATGGGATATCAAACAAATAAATTAAAAATAATCGTTTATTTTGTTCTTTTGCCTTAATTAACCCAAGATATATTTCCTCTGAACAGTTGCCTATTGCATACGGGTGTGGCGTAAGAAAATAAAACCGTCTTGAAAATTTATTAATTATATTTAAAAACTGCATTTACTGTAATTTATAATGTCTATCTATACTTGTAGATATGTAAACGCACATTTTATCTGATAACAGAAAGAACCTCATAACATAATCATTCCTGGTATTAGCATGAGGAAGAAGGGAGGTGTAAAACCTATGTTCACCATTGACCCCACCCTCCATCTACATGCAAAATCTCACCGGTTACATACTGAGACAAATCACTTGCAAGGTAAGCAATAGCACCACGGAAATCATCATTTGTTGCCATTCGCCCTAAAGGTGTGTGACTCTGATAACGCTCAACAAACACTTCTGGTTGATTCCTATAAACACCCCCCGGTGAAATTGCGTTCACTCTTACATCGGGCGCAATGGTTGTTGCAAGCCAACGCGTTAGCTGGACAAGTCCTCCTTTGCTTGCACTATAGGCAGCTGGATTAGCCATTGTCGTGTCTTTATATAAGCTCCAGTCAGGCCCAAACTCTCCATAAATCGATGTAATATTAACAATATTACCACCATCCGCTTTTCGTAGTAACGGTGTCAATGCTTGTGAAAGATGAAATGCTGCAGTCAAGTTGACTTCCATCGCTCTTCGCCATGTACCAATTGTTTGCTCTTGAAAGGGGACGGCCCACCCTTCTAGATCTGATGTCCCTACGAAGGCAGCATTGTTAATCAAGCAATGAATCAGGCTCTTATCCGAGCTCACTCTTTCTATTAGTTCCAACCTATCATTTTCTAATTCAAGATCACAACAAATTGACTCTGTAGTGGCCTCCCATTTTTTATGCAACTCAGATTCCAATTTATGAAAATCAGAACCAGGGCGGTCAATTAATAATAAGTCTGCACCGAGCTCTGCCAATGTATCAGCCATCATCCTGCCTAAAGCCCCTATTGCCCCAGTAATCAGCACCCGGCGACCATGCATGTCCATCAATTGTTGTATTGTTGTCATCTCTTTTCAATCCGTCGCTGCATCAAAAACTCGGCCATTTCAAAATCAAGTGCACTATCAATATCGATAGCGCGTTCTATTGGGACTTGTACAGCCCTCACTCTACCTTTAAACAAAGATTCATTGGCAAGGACAAATGACGGGTCTACAACATAGGCAGCCGTAGTAACATCATAAACAGAAGGCGTATCTTGTCGACGAAAAACTTTTCCATTGAAAGGTATGACGACCCCCACTGTTCCATCCTCTTTCATTTTTACCATATTGAACCAAGGGCTACGGTGCGCTTCTGTTATCGTAATTACTGCATCACAATCTCCCTTTGTAAATCTCGTCAGGCAGTTTTCAATATCAATTGGATCTCGCAGAGGTGCTGTGGTTGGTATGGACACCAACGCATCAGGTAATTTGCCTTCACTCTCTTTCATGTATTGAAGTGCATGCCTCCAAGCCTTCCATTCAGGACTATTGTCTTGCGCTAGTTCTCGCGGCCTCATAAAAGGAACTTCTGCACCATATTCTATTGCCGTTGAGGCAATCTCTTCTGAATCGGTAGAGACAATAATACGTCTGATTGCCGAAACTTCTCTCGCCTGTTCTATTGCCCAGCCAATTAGCGGTTTACCGCAAAGTATACGAGTGTTTTTCCCTGGTAACCCCTTTGAGCCGCCCCGAGCAAATATGAAAGCTACTGTATCCACTACACCATTTCACCATCGTTATTATGATGTACAGCAATACTTTTCCCTTCTAACACACTTGAAATGCGAGCGGCCTCAATCACTCTCATTACAACAAGTCCATCTTCAGCTGTCACACGAAGTGTTTCTTTCCTGCCTATACAATCCAGAAAATGCTTCCACTCTGAACGATAAGTATCATCACGTTGATATTGATGATGGAAGACTGTCTCCCACTCCGTTGACCCTTCTTTCCAATACTCAACCATTCCATCAAGTGCATTCCATCTCAACGTTCCTAAAGAACCTATGACTACACAGGTCCTTGCAGTATCATGACGCACAAAATCCATACAAAGCGATACAACAGGCCCAGGTTCATCCTTGCTGGAAGCAAACTGAAGCGTGATAAATGCACTATCTTCAACATCTATTTCCAGATCACTCTGCTTGCAAAGTATCGCACTGACCTTGGTTACCTCTCCAAAAATCCATCGCAGGTAATCAAGTTCATGACTCAGCTCAAGCAAAACACCTCCACCGAGTTCTTTTCGAGCTGAAACACCAGAACGATAGTCTGAATCTGGTCTCCATGTAGGAAGATACTGTCCAATTTCAGATCTTACACTGAGCACCCTCCCAATTTTCCCCTCATGTATAAGACTTCTAAAATGTACTAATGAGGCATGGAACCGCAGATTGTATCCTAGCTGAATTAACGCGTTGTTGTTACGTGCAGCATCAATCAACTCAATGATCCCATTTGTATCAACAGATATTGGTTTTTCAATCAAAAGATGGCAACCAACAGACACCAAGTCCATGGCTATGCTGATATGAAATGGAGCAGGATTAGCAACAACTGCTATTTGTGGCAAAAATGCAGTCGCTTCTTCAATCGTACTGAAACAGCCATTCATAATGTCTGTTATATCGCTGCTTTCTCTATGTCGCAATACCCTGATATCAGCTATCGGCATCAGATCTCGCACAATCCGTAGATGCCGTTTTCCAATACTACCTAGTCCAACAACAAGAACTCGTTCAATCAATAAAATTCTCTCTTATTTCTGCTTGTGCCTGCTCGTACTGCTCCATTTGACCAATATCCAACCAGTACTCATGCAGAGGAAAGATATTGACTTGCTTGTTTCCGCTGATCTTTTCGCTCAGCAGATGTGGCATATCGAGGCAACTTTTCCCATCAATTGTTTTGAAAATACTAGGATTCAACACATAGATCCCGGCATTGATAAAATATTTGTGAACCGGTTTCTCAACAATGCTTGTTATGCGATGCTCTTCCGCCTGAATCACCCCATAAGGCACTTGAAAGACATACTCTCGTACGCACATTGTTGCCTCACCACCATGTTCTACATGGAAGGACAATAACTCCTGAAAATCGACTTTAGTGAGCAGGTCACCGTTCATCAATAAGACTGGTAGTCCAGGAATATTTTTCGGAAGAAGCCCTAATGCCCCGGCAGTGCCAAGTGGTTCATCCTCGTGGATATATTCTATTGAAACACCCCAGTCACTTCCATCACCAAAATGTTTCTGAAGGTGTTCTGCTTTGTAGTGCGTCGAAATGAAGAAGCGATAAAATCCTGCGTCAATGAACTGGTCTAGTATTGTCTCCAAAATAGGTTTCGAGCCCACGTTGAGCATTGATTTAGGAGTGTGTTCTGTCAGAGGTCTTAATCTCCTGCCAAAACCACCTGCCATCAGAACAACTGGATTGTCGTACTGCTTTTTTTCAAGGAGATGCTGCAGTGTCTCCAATCCACCCACTTTGCCAAATTCGTCTACTATCGGAATCTGCAGTAAATCAAACTCTTGCATCTTCAGCAGTATCTGATTGTGATCATCAGTGACACTAGCGACCGTAGGCTGGGTGAACATAAACTCTGATAAAACTGCCTCCATCGTCAAGTGCCGCAATAGAGCTCGACGAATATCGCCATCTGTAACGGTGCCCACAAGCTTTTGTTCGTCATCCACCACCAACACAATACGTAGCGATTCATTATTCAGAACCTCTATCGCTTCCTGCATCGTTGCAGACTGTTTGAGAAGAGTTTTTTTCCAGTTGTGCACGCTACTAATCCTTCAATTCTTTGATCACTGTACTTACCTGCTGTCGAACCATCACACCACTCGGCACATCCCTGTAAACTGTCGTACCTGCTGCAATAACAGAACCTTCTCCTATTGTTATTCCCTGTATCACCTTTGCACCTGTGCCAATGTGGACATTATTACCGATCTGCACCTCCCCACTGAGAGTAACTCCAGGTGCCAAGTGACTTTGATCCCCGATAATGGTGTCATGGTCGATCTGTGTGCCAGTATTTATAATGCTGTCTCGGCCAATGCTACAACCGGGCTGAATGATTGTACCGGCCATCAATTGCACACCCTCAGCAAACAATACATCAGTAGCAATGCTTGAATTAGGATGAATGATGCTCCCGAATTGATATCCTCTCTGTCGCATCGACACTGAAAGATCCCACCGGCGCTGTTTGCCAGGGAGTGATCCAATACCGTTAATCAATAGAACCTCTTGTGGATCATATTCAAAAACAGCCTCATCACTCCCCAGAACAGTCACTCCAAGATAATCGGTTCCACTGTCCAGGTCCGGCGTCACAACTCCCAAGATCTTGTGCTGTTCCCGAAGAAGTGCCTCAAGCAGTACTTTTGCATGACCGCCTGCACCAAGAATCAACAAAGGTAACAACTCTTCTCTCATAGGGGTTGATCTGGATGCAGGTGCTTGATTGCTATCCCACCAAGGCAGTCCCAATAATTCATCGGACTGATTCCATTGCCCGGCCGCTTAATTGCAAGATTTTTTTCAGTGAAAGTCTCACCTTCTTTGATCTCTTGAGCTGCCACTAGGCTTTTCCTCACAATTTCCCGATTTTTTAGCTCTGATGGCATTGGTCGCTTCATACCATTGCCCATTGCCGCTTCAACAGTTCTAATAACATCAACCATCACTTTCAGTTCATCTGGGTTGAGAGATGCCTTGTGGTCTGGACCTGGCAATGACTTGTCCAGTGTAAAGTGCTTTTCAATCAGTGTAGCCCCAAGAGCTGTTGCAGCGGTAGGTATAGTGATACCTTCACTGTGATCGGAGTAACCAACCTTAAGGCCGAATACATTATGCATGGTCAGCATGGCATTGAGATTTATCTCGTTCATTGGTGCCGGATATTCCGTTGTACAATGCAACAATGTAACTTTCT
This sequence comes from Rhodospirillaceae bacterium, assembly GCA_002686255.1. Lineage (GTDB taxonomy): Bacteria > Pseudomonadota > Alphaproteobacteria > Rhodospirillales > Casp-alpha2 > Casp-alpha2. The sequence goes on along the minus strand of NZAZ01000013.1, from coordinate 5,273 downwards.
CTTTCAACTGCCTTCTTCCTTCTTCTGAAAGGAACGCCTCCTCAAAGGCAACTCTTGATGGGTCAACCTGTGTATTGCTGGCATTCAAAAGACCAAAGGCCAGAACACCCAAAGCATCTTCAACCTCCCCCAGTGTTGCCATTCCAGTTGACAAAATCAGATCACAGCCTGTGAGTGCATGTTCTAACAACAGTGGGCCATTGGTAATCTCACCTGAAGGGATCTTGAGATTTTTTAACCCAATATCCTTGACAAGAAAATTCAGGCTCTCTGAATCAAAGGCAGTCGAGAGAAAATCGATATCCTTATCCTGACAATAACTAGCCAATTCATGATGCATCTCATATGTCAATTCGAGCCGCTTAAGCATGGAGAACTGTGATTCATCTCCGTCTGTGGTCTGTTTCTGGTAACTGGCTTTTTGTGCACTTTTTGTAACCAGATTTTCTGCTTTGAAGGTCTGAAACTTGACTGCATCAGCACCGGCCTGAACAGCTGCATCAACCAATTGAAAGGCCATCTCACGACTTCCATTATGGTTCACGCCAGCTTCTGCTATGATATAGACCGGTTTCATTGCATCGTCACAAATCGTTTTAGTATCTTCAGACCCGCCTCACCACTCTTTTCAGGATGAAACTGCACCCCGGTGATATTCTCTTTCTGAATTGCTGCAGTTACTGATAAGCCTTCATAAATACAATGGGCCAGTCGATTTTCTGGGTTTGTCGGCATCGCCATATAGGAGTGTACGAAATAGAAAAACTCACCTTCTTCAATTTCCTTCAAACAACTGCTATTCCCGAGTTGTTGCTGAGGTCGTTTGAGTGCTCCCCATCCTATATGGGGTATTTTTCGTTTAAAGGCACCATCCTCAGTCTGAGGAATTTTATTAACGGTACCATCTATCAATCCAAGTCCTCGATGTATTCCAAACTCTTCACTTTGTTGCAATAGCATCTGCATTCCAAGGCAGATGCCTAACAAAGGATTCCCTTTATTACAAAATTGATAGATTGCATCATCCAATCCCGATTGTTTCAACCCCTTCATTCCATTTTCGAAGCCACCAACACCCGGCAGGATGACCCGGTCCGCATTGACAATCTCATCAGGGTCAAAAGAGAGTACGGCAGTTGCACCTACATGCTCCACACCTCGTTGGACGCTTTTAATGTTCCCCATCCCATAGTCGACAATCACTACGACACTCAATCTGATTGCCCCATCATGAAAGAACGTACANGTAGCTTCTTCGAGATACAATGATCTCTGATTGCACTGATGGACAGCTGATTGTAATGAAGCACATGTGCCATTGCCACTGCATCAGCATGCCCCTTTTGTATCACAGAATCTATATCCTCCAACTCACCCATACCGCCACTCGCTATAACAGGAATGGTAACAACATCAGTTACAGCCTTGACAAGTTCAATATCAAATCCCTTGGTGGTCCCTTCTTTGTCAACAGAGGTCAACATAATCTCTCCGGCACCCAACTCTTCACCCCGTTTTGCCCATTCAATCACGTCAAGATGACTATGTTCCCGGCCATTATCATAATAGGCTTCCCAGTGGGAATCATGATGTTTTGCTTGTATGGATAGCACCATACATTGGCTACCAAAGCGCTTTGCAACTTCGCTAATTATTTCCGGACGTTTGATGGCGGCTGTATTAATAGAAACCTTGTCGGCACCCGCCCTCAGGGCAGCAGCAACATCATCTATGCTACGCAATCCGCCCCCAACAGTGATTGGCACAAAAACTCTGTCTGTGGTTCTTTCAATGATGTCGAGAAGGCTATTTCTTTCGTATAGGCTTGCAACGATATCTGCGTAAAAGATCTCATCAGCCCCCTGTAGATAGTACTTCAAGGCGAACTCATNTGGGTCACCCATCTTGCGCAATCCTTCAAGTTGGATGCCTTTAACGAGGTTTGGTGCTTTTACATCCAAACGGGCAATCAGACGTACATTGCGCATAAACTGCCTTATCCCTCATGCCAAACGGCATGGCGCAGTTTCCAAACACCGTGTTCATATCTCCAAAGATGGGGAGAACGGAAAGAGTCTGTAAGTGCATCAAAGTATTCTCGGTNCATAATCGGCTGCTCAAACATGCTGCTTGCTTTCGGAAATTCTTTTTCCGGAATACTTAGATACTGGAAAATCTCTTCAGCAAATCGCTCAGGAAATTCACCATCGTACTTCCGGACAAGAGCAGCACCTTCTTCCCGATCAATATCCTCATTTCTCACTTCTTGTGAAGCATCATAGGTCGCACGACCAATACCAAATTTTGTGTAGTAAGTATAGAAGTGGAAGTCATCGATCTTGTCATCAATGCTGTTATATTTACTATATGTACCTACGGTTCGCTCGGGTGATGCCTCGAATCCACCGTGCTCGACAGAGTAATAGTAGGCGCCTTGTGGATGCCACGGCAGNTAATAACCTAGATAATGAACATCAATATCTTTATCTTCAAGAAGTTGTGGATCGACAGACAGGTAAGGATCAAGATCAACATCCTCCATACCAAACTGCTCTTTCAAGTCCTGTAGTGAAACACCGCCAATGAAGATTGATGATTGATCTGGCTGGCTAAAATAGTCCCAAGTTCGACGGGCAGAATCGTTGTCAGAGATAGGGTTACCATATTCTGCTTCGTTTTCCCCATAAAAGACCAAGGGGATATCCATCATGGCGGCCATTCTTGGTGCAATAGTTTTCTGCCCCATAAAGAATGGCTGAAACGGATGCAACAGATTCTCCACAGCCAGTCGTGTCAACAATCGATGAACTTGTCCATTTGGTGTCATCAGATAATTATCAAAACCAGCATGAATCCATGCCTGAAAGTTCTTCCAACCCCAAGGAGTATAAATATGAGGTGCCCATGTTACCGTTAGCGGACGCATTCCATATTTGTATTTCAGTTGGTGTGAAGCATAAAAACTGTCTTTACCTCCTGAGCCCGGCACCAGACAATCGTACCGCCCATTATTCCTGCGATACTTATCACACAACTCGATCAGCTCCTTCTCACGTAGCTCCCAGTCAATCCCCGTCTTTTTCTTTCTGCCTGCTTGCATGCATCACAAACACCATTTTCATCGAAACTGATTGTCGCCTTCTTGGTTTCACTGGTGTGCTTAAACTCAACTGCAGAGTTTGGTCTCTGATTGGATATGATGCACTTTTTACAGAACGCTACCTGTTGTGGCAAACCGTACTTCGCCTCCAGATTGTCACCATCCTTTTCAAACTTCTGGCGAAACTCTGGACTGTTCACAACCCCGTTCCTACTCTCAATTCTATTCATGTTCACAACACTCTTTCGATTAGATTCATAAAACCTTCTGCCGCCTCGACACCCGCAGTTGCACCACGCAAAGTTGCTAATGCCCGGATATTCAATTCACTTCTGGGAAATGGAAACTCGCCCATCTCCCTCATAAAACCTCATAATCTCGATCTTACGATCCAGAAAATCACTGATGTTGACCCACAGATTTGGTTGAAAACCACTATCATCTTTCCGTATCGAAAATTCAGTCTCCGAGAGCGTTTCATATGCTCTAACCCTCCTAATATAGGGGTAACGGAATGATTTGGTGCAGGATGCCACCGCATCGAAAACAGCTGCATGATCACTATGTACATCATTTCTGTAGGGAAGATAGATGGTGTCTGGTTCCACATTGGCTATACATTGTGAAACCTCTGCCACAAGATCTGACTTTGGATAGGTGTCCAGTCGAGCTGTAACAAATGGTGCCTGATGTGTGGTTGAGAATCCATAGGCCTCAGAAACCCACTCAATCTCACCCCCCTGCTTTGAATTCTCTCACCACTAAATCCAGCCTCTCTGGTGATGGTGGTCATAATTAACCAATGAATTTCATCACCTTCAGCCGCATGCCGAAGTAGTGTTCCGCCACAACCGAGGGTTTCATCATCGGGGTGTGGGCCGACAACCAATATCCGATTCATAGATACTCTCCCTGCTGCATATTCACTGGTGGTTCAATATCGATGAGTTCAAGACAGCCATCTCCACATTTGATGACCAACCGTGATGAATCTGCTTTCAACACCTTTCCTGGCTCAATATTTTTTACATCCCGGCATTTGACAATCATGGAGTTCCAAACAATATGGGGCTTACCATCCACTACAAAGTGGGCGCCAACATATGGATGTGTCAGTGCACGGATCAGATTGTGTATTGATTCAACACTCATGCGCCAATCAATTTCACCGTCAGGTATCCCTCTCTTACGCCATGTATTTGCATGCACATCATCCTGTTGGATACGGGTGTAACTACTTTCATCTAACTGCTTCAACAAGTCCGGCAACTGTAACTTCGCAGTATCGACCATCTTTTTATAGAGGGATGTTGCATCATCATTTGGTGTAATCTGTATGTTGACTTGAGAGACAATATCTCCACTATCAACCCCCTCATCCATAACAAAGAATGTAGATGCTGTTTCTTCCAAACCCAAGGCTAGCGCCCAGATCAACGGATGACGACCTCTGTTTTTTGGCACTGGATGCAGGATGGTATCCAACAACACCCATTAGGACTCTATCTAGAATGGGGCGTTTTATCAAGCGTGACCAACCAAGACAAAAAATGATGTCTGCATTTCTCTCATTAACCCAATCTAGAGTTTTTTCAGCATTGACATCTAAAGTCTGCAAGCAAGGTATGTTATGGTCCTTACAGTATGGGGCCAAGTCAACATAGTCAGAATTCAGTGCTGAAGAACTCGAGGTAATAACACCAACCAGTTCTGTATGCTGATTGATCACACTCACCATCTCCAAGGAGAACTGGACCGCTCCAATTACGATGACTCTCATTATCTATTTAGCCATTCCTTGTTGATATCGTAAAACGACTTTTTGAGAATGCCCTTCAGTGAAACCTCTTTCAGTACAGCTACGATCTTCTCTGCTGTACCGCCTGCACCATATGGATTGATGACCGATCTGGCTTTCTCACGAAACTCCTCCGAAATAAGCTGGCTAATAGCTATTCGTATACTGGAATGATCCGGTTGACAGTCAATCACACTTTCGGCTTTGATCCTTCCCCGCTGACGATCACCAATGTCAATGGTTCCAATCTTGAAGCTTGGTACCTCTAACAACCCGCTCGATGAATTACCAATAACACCATCCATAAACTGTAGGGCAGAGAGGTATCGCAATTGGCCCATGGATGTGAAACAGACTGATCGATCAGGATTTTCA
>NZAZ01000012.1 GCA_002686255.1 Rhodospirillaceae bacterium | reverse complement strand
TCATCGGGCAACTGGTGGAGACCATTAAATCCACTATTAGTTCGATTTCCTTTCTTAGCGATGATCTTAAAAAAACCCTGTTGAGTAGTGTTCTTAATGCAGTCAAAGATGCGGTAGTGTCCACCCTTGAATCAGTCAAAGATACAACTGTTTTTGAACTTCCTGAAGGAACCGATGCAGCAACTGCAGCTGATCCCGAAAGCCTGCTTGAAGTGGAGATGGATGAATCAACCATTGCCGAACTGAACACAGAAATAGAAAGCACGGAAGAAACCGTAACGATTGACACGACGAGTATTGCAGTCGAGGACTCAGGAAAGCTGGCTGACACATTGACCGATGCAGAAAAAGGTGAATTAAGCAAGACAGCCGATGAAACATCGTCGTCTGCTTCCACTGCAGTAGCGTCTGAAGATGCTTCAGCAGGAAAAAAGATCAAGGTTGCCGGACTTCAGAAATACTTCCTGGCCCTTGGTTTTCCAGTCATCCTGGACCAGCAATCGGATAACACGACCGTTGTTGCGGTGCCCCTCAAGGTTCCACCCGACGTGGATGAAGCCGACCTTCCTGGAAAGGCAACCTTTGGGCAGCGTGGCATCCGTCACTTCCTGGTTAAAGGCGGGGCGAGTTCCACCGCACCCAGCGGTGACTGGTCCGGTGCAACCGAGCTTTCAGACAACATCACAAGTCTGACATCTTCTTTATCCGAGTACATGATGTCCGACAACGCCAGCATTGTAGATGACAGAAAACTTGACAACGCCAGTAAGTCTCTCCTCAGCCGCCTGAGGACCTTCCACCGTCTGAACAAAACGATGAAAGAAGGCCTTCCTCTTGTTTCGAAGGAACTGGTCGATTGGATGGCAGACAACGACAACTCTACGGTTCCGCTCAAGGACGTTGCGACACAGATCGCCAAACTCACCGAGTGGCGCCAGGAACGGATCGTCTTTTCAAATGAAGGTTTGCCTGTTTTCACAGGAAAGATGCTGAAGCCCAAATCGGGAGCGACGGTCAAGGCCACTGAATTGATCACCGCCATGACTACGCAGATGGGCACCTCTGCCAAGGCCACTGCCAAGGCCCTGACAGACCAAAACACCGGTTTCTGGGCGCCTTTCGCCGGTCCTGCCCTGGCAGATGAGATCATGAGGCAGTCAAGTAGTTTTAAAGATGCAAATACAACTGATAAAAAAAATACTGCCTTGGCCAAGGTGATTCCAAAAACGAAACCGGACTACCTTACGTTTTTGAAGGGCGGCACCTACGATAACTTTGGTGGAACCACTACTACGGTGCCTCCAAGTCCAGGCTATATAGATGCCAGGGCATCAGTGGCCCAGGGCCTGGTGTTGGCACTTCCTGACGATGCCTACAGCACCAGTTCGACAACAAAAACACTTAATGGTGAAACGAACTTGAGCGGCAAGGCTTCTGTGTTTCTGGTCAATTACATGCTCACCATCATGTATCCGGTTGACCGCGCACAGGGAATGCTTTCAACCGATAATACCACTGGAATGGTGCTTCCNCANATCGANAACTTCAANNANCTNCANTTNACCAGTGATCCCAGTGTCTCTGAAATNGCAGGNGCGATCATGGGNGTNACNGCTCCAACGGACAATGACACCCACGCCTACACTGAAACCCAAATGCGTGCCGGTTCTTTGATGGATCTCAGCAGCCTTCAGCTCGCGGAATTCCGTCAGTTTAATGCCTCCGAAATGGGAGTAACCGCGTTAGGCACCGCGAATATCAGTTGCAGTGTTGAGTTTTATGATGGCAGGAGCGATTTCACCGGTCTCAGCGCCAGCATCCTGTCCGTCGATTCGAACGGGGAATTTTCTACCACCGCTTTCACTGTGAGCGATGCGACTACTTCCGGCACAAGCCGTTCCTACGAGACCAGCAACTTGACGGCCAACCAGGAGTACGCGCTGCGCTTCAAGATGAGCAGCTACCGTAACGACCTCCCGGACCTTTACTTCTACGTGGACGGTTATGAAGCAAACATGAACATCTGCGGACCTGACGGATTCGTGGTCGGCAACGATGTCGAGGACAAGCCCGTTCCGGGCATGGGCCTTTTCGCCGGTTCGAGTTCATCCGACGCGGAAGGTCTCGACCTCAGCAACTTCACAAAACCGGGGAAAATCTTCATGCTCTTCCCCAGTGATGAACCGAGCAAGGGAACCCGTGACGTCATGCTGACAAAATCAGGGAGCACCTTCACGCTCATCACCGGGGACAACATGTTCATCGCTCCTGTTTATAACAACTCCGGGACTTTCAGCCTGAGTACCGGGGACAATGTAACGGGAATACACTCGGTGCTGGGGCAGTCCCTGACCGCCATCCTTGGACAAACGATGTCCACCAGCAGCATCGTACTTTCTCCGAACAGCTACGGCGGTCTGGACGACAGGATCGTGCTGCTCAAGGTCAGCGACAGTGAATACTGGCTGCTCGAGCTGCGTTTTGTGGACACCAACATCGGCATGATGGAACTTGGTTTTGCCCAGGTCACCGCGCAGGGCCGGGCGGAGTTCCCGGATGCCGGTTTCGAACAGGGACCAGTCGATATGGCCAAGTCAGGCAACCTTGAACACTACATGCTGATGTTCGGAGACGGACTGGATGTTGACGGATCCTCAAGTTCCGGAAAGATGCAGTTCCCCTTCAGCTTCACCGGAAGCATCAACACCAGCATGGACGTGGACATCCAGTATGCCGGCGACTATTTCGATGAGAACATCTCTTCAATGTCCGACATGGATCAGTACTGGGGGGACGCCTCGTCCATCCCGGTGCGGATTGACGCCAGAGGAAGCGTCACACTGCGCAGCGTGCGCTTCAAGAAACAATCGCGCAGCTACGAAGTGGACAACTCTTCCCTCACTTCGCTCAAGAACCTCGATCACAACGACCTGTTCGGAGTTTGCCTGGGCGACGACTGGGAAGGCAGCAGTTCCACCTGCCCGCAGTACGTGGTCCGGGTGGTGCGCACCGCCCCGGCAGGGGACATGATGGCGAACATGCAGATCGAGCTGGAAGTGATCAAGTTCAGTGACAGCGCGACTGACAAACGCCTGAATATTCTCGGCGAGACCACCGATACCGACGCTGCCAATTATCCGAAGTTCACGGTCGGCGGAGAAACCGCGGGCATCGTTTACGACGGTGATTACGACGGGGTGCCCTACATCTTCGATCCCAACGACGAGGACCCGAATATGCCGGGTTCAGGCGACGGCGGAATCGCCGCCGGCGGACCGAGTGAGGGATTTCACGGTTCCGGCGTCTCGCTGATGCTGCTCAACAAGTATTCCTATTCCACCGAGGGCAAGACGGCGAAGATGACAAGCGACAACAGTTCGATCGCCGATCCGAGCCGCCGCATCCTCGTGCGCGTGGAGGGAATCTTCCCCGGAGACATCGAGAAACTGACTCTGGGCAGCGATGCACTGAGCCTGAAGAACAAGATCTTCGGCTGCTCGCCTCAGGAGTTCAACCAGGTCGGGATGATCACCAGCGAGTATTCCTGCAGCGTCGACAACTCGACGGCGGATGGAAACGCCAACATCGACAAAATCGAAGAAGTGATGAGCTCATTCGACGAGTTGATGTACCAGATCAAGCTTAAGAAATCCGTCTTCAGCAGCGGCGGCGCGCTGGACCTCTCCGGCGGCGCGGTCAAGACCGGCTTCAAATATAAACTGAAATTCCGCGCACCGATCGGTCCGGACGGGAACACGCTGAAATGCGGCAGTCAAGACTGTCCGTCGATGCCGCCGATGGAAGAGACGGTCAAGCTGCGTTTCCCGATCACCGCAGACAACATCGGTCCGTTCGAGAACATCAAGGTCAAGTCCGGCAGCGACGACGCCAAGGATGTCAAGGACGCGTCCACCGCGGATTCGGGCAAGACCCTGCGCGTCTCCTCCAGCGCGGTGCAGAACGCCAACACATACATGTTGAAAATCTACTGTGCGGGCAAGGAGGAATCCGGTTCCTTCGAACCTCCCTACCAGATGGATTTCCAGCTTCCGCCCGGCACAAAGCAGCCGTCGTTCGACATCGACCGCGGCATACTTCCCGGCGGACGGAGCTGCGACTTCCGCATGGTGGCCATCGGCGAAGACTCGATCGGCAACCCGATCGGGGTCACCGTCTACAAGTTCAGCCTCTCAATGAGCGGCGGGTTCGGCGGCGGCGGACCGGTGGACAACGAGTTCAAGGTCACTTCGTCCGACACCAAGGTCTGCTGGGACAGCACGGCATTCCGCGTCAACAGCGGTTCCGACTGCACCGGTAAAACTGAACTGTTCTCAACTGTCATCACTTCCGGAACTCCAAACACTCTTGCCGTGACTGCGTCAGGCTCGATCAGCATCCAGACGGAAAGCCACGGGCAGCCTGTAGCTTCGGGATCGTTGACAACTGGAACAGGTACTGGAACGGTGGTAGTTGACTCAGGGAATGAATACTGCGGAGTAATCACAGGTGATCCGTTCACTGATTCCTTCGAGTGTTCGTCCGCAACGACAATTCCTGTCACACTGCTTAGTTATGACGGAACAACCATAAGTAAAGGTTCTTCAGTGGAAGTCATCAAGGGGCAGCCGGACAATAACAACAACAGTACACCCGATGTCCTTGAATCAAATTTCTCGGGTTTCGGGGAACTGGCTGTCTGCACAGGAGCGCTTGTCAGTGGCAGTTGTCCGAGCAGCGAGAAAACTTTCCGCATCTTCGTTGACCGCATGACATTCGGCAGTACGACGGAAGTATTCATTCATGTAGAATACGAAAAATCCGCCGGACTGAGCGCCCTCACCAACGGGCAGTTCTTCCGTGTGGCCGATGCCGGAAACGGGCAGCCGCTGGATTTCGACGTGCGTTTTGTCAAATCTGACAAAGCAAAGTTGGCTTATTTCATGCCTCCGCCGCAGTTATCTCTCGGAGATGGGGACAATGTTACTATCGATGGAGTTCATATAGTTTCAAGAACTGGAGACAACATTACTTTTGATAATACTACTGTCTCCAGTGTCTGGGACTTCATGAACGGGGTTTCGGTGACCTCGGCGGTTACGCTGTCGGCCAACAACTTCTACGAGTATGACATCACGGTCAGTTCAACCAGCAAAAACTACAAGGTCATGCTGAACGTGGACGGTTCCGTAGGCGCCACGGTCGAGTTCTTTGAACTGCAGGTCGGCGGCGGGGGGACTGGAGGTTCCGGAGGCCCGGGAGGTGACCAGATGGCCCTGCTATTCGCGGGTGACAAGCTTTGCACCGAGGGGCCGAACGCATGGCCTGATCCTTCAAGCTGTGCCTCGCCGGCAACGGAACTGCTGAATGTCGACTCCAGCGGAGTCATCACGCTGAATACAAGCGGAGGATGGTCCGTCACCCAGGATGACAGCACATACCCTCTCACCAGCGGGACCAGGAATCTCTCTTCCAGTGACGGGTACGCGTTCTACAAATTGCAGAACAGCACATCCGGCATGGAACTCGAGATCGAAATCGGCTCGCCCTATTTCGATGGTTCCACCTTCAAGGAAGTCGAAATCCGCGTCAAGCAGCCTTTCCACGACGGAGGCGGCACCGATGTCGGAACTAGCGGTGGTTCGACTCCTCTGACCGTGACTTCAACCTGCCCGTCCGGTTATAAATGTGAATCCAAAACATCTTCAGACGGAAGGGCCAACGAACATATGGTAGGATCCAGTGATACGTCTTGGATTTCTGTGAGGATGGAGTATTTCGGGGATTTCCTGCCTGCATTGTCCGAGATCATGCAGTACAACACTGATGGACAGGGAGGTCCTCCGGACTGGACGTGCAGTTCCGATGCGAGTGTGCAGACGCTGTCATTTGACATCGGGGGCACTACCGACCGCAGCGCCCTGGTGCGCGAGAACTGTTCCGCTTCGTACACCACCAGCACTGCGATGTGGATCAGCTTCTATGAGCAGAACCACTACGTTAACATCGTTTTTTCCGATGTCGGCACGCTGGCAAACCTCAGTTCAGGCAGCTGGGCTTCAGTATTGTCAGGTTTAAGGTTCGCTTCCCCGTAATGCACCAATCCCGGGGTTTTCCCGGGATGCTCCCGCCAAACATGGTCCGCCTTCTTCTCCGGGAGGCGGGCCAATTCAAAAATATCAGAGGAGGATCAGTACAGTCGCATGCATTTTTGAGATGGCCCCACCTGCTCATGCAGCAATAAGCGCTGACGCCGTGCTAGGGTTATCCGGTCCTTCAGCAATGAAACAAAGATCATAATCACCAGAGCAGTAGTATCCTCAAAGGAACTTTATCCCTTTCGCAGTAAACATCTTCCCTACCTGTTCAATTTTGTTCTGAGAATCTTTGATCTGCGTTGCTCAAGAACCGGACGTGAAAGATGCCTGAACTAAATAATGTGCCATAAGATCTCCTTTAAAAAATTAAGAAATAAACAAGCCGCCTGGTAAATCCTACACTGCAAAATCTCAATATAAATAATACCGACAGCCTTCACCAATAATCTTTCGCAGTTACAACTCCAAAAGATTCCCAAAAATGAGATCCTATTCTCTAAAATCAACTAAGCAAGTTAAATAACTCAATTAATTTATGGCAAAAACATCACGCTAAAAAACCATTTTGGCTGCTGACACTGTCAGTTTGATAATAGTTTGGGTAGCTCTAAAAGCTGAGCCCTGAGCCGATTTCCTGAGCGGGGTCGAAGAGTGATTGAAGGAATTTTTGCTTAGCTTTAAGTTCATTAATCTCTGTCTTGATTTTTCCCCACCACGTAGTGCGGGGCTACCGTTATGAATAATACCCCATCTTTGTACGTCCACGGAACGGCTTTTCGACTCCGCTCAACAACCATCCGGGGCTACCGTTTAAATTAAAATTTGAAAAAAATTCACTTTTAGCGAAATTTCGCTTGATTCTTGCTTTTCACTAAATTATTATCATAATAAATCTTTTTCTCGGTCAAGAGTTAAAGTATTAATTCGGGATCAAAATAGTTATTCCGGAAACACTAACATGACAATTAGGAGTTCCCATGTCGAACA
>NZAZ01000011.1 GCA_002686255.1 Rhodospirillaceae bacterium | reverse complement strand
TGATCAGGTCTTCGCTCAATGGGGACTACGACCAGATCAGGCCTTCCCTCGACATCGAGTCTAACTTAAAAAGTGGTATCGTTCGTGGGGGCAGGCCACAATCAAGTTTCAAGCAGTGTTACTTTAAGGATGGTAATCGCGTCTTCTACGAAATCGAACCTGAGGCAACCGATTGCGAGAAAAAGGGAGGTGAGTGGATCACTGCTGGTCAGGCTGACTTAATTCGGCAAATCAAATTCAGGGATAAGGGGGCCAATAGGACTAAGAAATCCGGCGGGACTGGATTCGTTATCAGTGACCAAGGCCACGTCTTAACAAACTTTCATGTCGTGAAGCGTTGCGATGAAGTTCGTGGAAAGATTGGCACAGGAATTGAAAACTTAACTACTGTCGCCAGTGATCGAGTCAATGATCTAGCCGTCTTGAAAATTAAGTCGTTTGCCGGGGGTATTGCCAAATTCCGTAGCAATCAAGACGTGAGAGCTGGTGACGGTTTGATTGTGGTTGGGTATCCTCTTCAAGGATTGCTGACATCTCTACCTAGTGTAACTACCGGGGCTGTCACTGCGCTTGCTGGCATCAAGGACGACGTTCGCTACTATCAAATTTCTGCCCCGGTTCAACCCGGCAATAGTGGTGGACCCGTTTTAGATCACAGTGGAAATGTAATTGGCATCGTGGTGTCAAAGCTTGATGCGCTTGTTGTGGCAAGGGCCACCGGCGACATTCCCCAGAACATCAATTTTGCTATCAAGTTTTCCGTGATTCAGAATTTTCTACGCACACATGGTGTCAGCTATCAAACCGCAAGCAGTGACCGGGAACTTAAACCAGGACAAATTGGGGAAGGCGCAAGCAAGTATACGATTGCCTTAGAATGTTTGCGGTAACAAATGACTCCCGACCTCGACATCTACCGAAGCGCCAAGCTCTTGATTGACCGACACGGCGACGATGCCGTGATCGAGGCCGCGATGATGGCCGACAAGATGCTGGAACAGGGTGACCTGGACGGGCTGGCCACCTGGAATAGGATACTCCGGGCAATTGAAGAATTACGAGCGGGGAAGCGGCCCGAGGGTGCAGAGGTTAATTAACGCCTGTTACCGGGAGGGTTGGCCCCGTTTCGGCGGGGCTTTTTTTGTTACCTAGGGTGTTACCTATTGGCCTATTTCGGAAAAAAATGAGTTGTTGAAAATGCCTGTAACCCTTAGTGAGTTTGGCGCGCCCGGCAGGACTCGAACCTGCAACCTCGGGATTAGAAATCCCGCGCTCTATCCGGTTGAGCTACGGGCGCTCAAACGTCGGGCCGGCTTCTAAAAAGGCCGGCGAAAGCCGAAATTCTCGGCGTAGGTCTTGGCTCTTATGCGTCTGGCTTTCGGTTCGTGCAGACGGTAGGTCATGCCGTTCTTGTTGGCGAAGGCAACGGCTTCTTCCTTGTTTTCGAAACGAAGGCGGACCTGTTCCCGGGTATCGGCGGACCCGATCCACCCCATCAGGGGATCGGTTTCCTTGGCGCTGACCGGCTCGTACTCAAGCAGCCAATCCTTGGTGTTGCGGCGCCCGGACTGCATGGGGGTCTTGGTTGGCTGATAAATACGTACTTCGCTCATGATGACTTTTTTCGTAAAAATTGGTCGGGGAGACTGGATTTGAACCAGCGACCTCGTGCTCCCAAAGCACGCATTCTACCAGGCTGAACTACTCCCCGCCCGGCCGTTCCGTTACGCGGAAGGTAAGACCTGGGCCGGATCGGCGCAAGTCCGGGGGGCAATCACCGGAAAATCCGGTGTTCGACCCTATCCCCCGGCTTGACGCCGAGCCTCGCCGCCGTGCCGGCCGGGACTTCGAGAACCGCCCTCACCGGGCCCGCCGATTCGATGACCGCCAACGATTCCGGCGTCGTGGCGCGGGCGATGTTGACGATGCGACCGTCAGGGGCGATGAAAATCATGTCGAGGGCGACAAAGGTATTTTTCATCCACATATAGACCGGCAGCGGCACCCCGAAATCGAACAGCATGCCGGCGTCGGGGGCCAACTGTTCGCGGCCTTGCAGGCCCTGGGCCCGGTCCGCGGGGGTGGAGACGATTTCGACCCGGAACCGGTGGCGTTTTCCGTCGCCGGTAAGGATGTCCGCCACGTCCCGCTCGAACGGTTCGGCGGCCTTGGCGCCCGCCGGCGGCGGCAACAAACCGGAACCGGCCGCCGCCATAAACGCGGCAAGGATAAAAATAAAAACAACGCGGCCCATGATCGAGCCATAGCCCAATCGCCCCGTCGCCGGCAACCCTTCATTGGGGCCGGCGCGCAAGTCGTCAAGCGCCCCCAGGGCGGCCAATTTTTTCCTAGCTACCGGGGTCCTGCGAAATTATCCTCTGCCTTGTGATTCGGGTGTTCCAATGGCTTGCGTTATCCGGGTCAAGGCCCGGTTTTCGCCATTGGGAGGGGGGTGGATTTTGCTGCACGCACTAAGTTTGGGTTTGGTTCTTTTCTGCCTGTGGCTGCTGTTGTCGGGGTTTTTCGTGACCCTGCTCCTTGGTCTCGGCGTGGTTTCCGTCGCTTTCGTGGCGTGGATCGCCCACCGCATGGACGTGATCGACCTCGAAGGGCACCCCATTCACCTGACCATACGCGTCTTGTTCTACTGGCCCTGGCTGATCGTCGAAATCATCAAGGCCAACATCGACGTCGCCCGCGCCATCGTCCGCCGCCGGATGCCGATAAACCCCTCCGTGATCGAAGTCAAGGCGACCCAGGAAACCGAACTGGGACAGGTGATCTACGGCAACTCCATCACCCTGACGCCGGGGACCGTAACCATCGACATCGACAACGACATCATGATCGTTCACGCATTGACCCGGAACGCCGCCGAGAATCTTGAAAGCGGCGATATGGACCGCCGGGTGACGGCCCTGGAAGCCCATTCATCGGCCGAAGATTTGCCGCCCCCCCTGCCCCCGGGAGGCCAATCCAAATGATGTTTGCCGTGACCGCCGCCGCCGTCCTCGTGACCATGGTCCTGACCCTATACCGATCGATCAAGGGGCCGACCGTCTATGACCGCATCCTTGCCGTTAACGCCTTCGGCACCCTGACGGTGGTGTTGATATCCGTTTACGGGTTCTTGAGCGGCCGCCCCGATTTTCTCGACCTGGCCCTGGTCTACGCGCTGATCAACTTCATCGGCACCATCGCGGTCTCGAAATACGTCGAATTCTCCCACATGGGCCGTCCGACCGGCGGCGATGAACTGGGAGACATTTGATGGCCCTGTTTCTTGAAATCCTCAGTTGGGGAATGCTGATCATCGGTTCGGTGATGCTGATTATCGGCGGCACCGGCATCGTGCGCCTGCCCGATGTTTTTTCGCGCATGCACGGAGCCGGCATTATCGACACCATGGGCGCGTGCACGATTCTATTGGGGCTGACGTTTCAGGCCGGGCTCAGCATCGTCACCGTGAAGCTGGTCCTGATCGTCGTCTTCATCCTGTTTACCAGTCCAACGGCGACTCACGCCCTGGCCCGGGCGGCGCTTCACGGCGGCGTCCGCCCCCAGTTGGATGAACCGGCGGACGAAGAATCCGCCGGCCAAGGAGAGGCATCATCGAAGACCTGATTATCATTTCGCTGATGGTCTTCATGGCGGCAACCGGCTTCGCCGTTGCCAGGCTCCGGAACCTGTTCGGCGTCGTCATGCTGACCAGTATTTTCAGCCTCATGTCGGCGGTGCTGTATGTGGTTCTGGATGCCGTCGACGTGGCCTTCACCGAAGCCGCCGTCGGCGCCGGCATCGTCACGGTCTTGATGCTGGGGACGCTGGCGCTGACGACCAGCGAGGAAAGGGTTTCCGAGGCCGGAAAACCGGTGTGGGCGCTGGTATTGGTGGTGGTGACAGGGGCCGTTTTGATTTACGGCACCTTGGACATGCCGCCGTTCGGCGACGCATTCGCGCCCATCCATCACCACGTCGCGCCCCGCTACCTTGAAAAATCCGGCCAGGAAATCGGCCTCCCAAACGTCGTCACCTCGGTGCTGACGAGCTACCGTGGTTATGACACCCTGGGCGAGGTTTACGTCATATTCACCGCCGCCTGCGGCGTCCTTCTCATTATCGGCCGGCCGAAACGGGGACGGCGGCGGACGCGCAGGATGCTGGTCGGGGAATTGCGCCACGGCATGAGGCGGAACGTCATCCTTCGGGTGGTATCGAAGCTGTTGATCCCGTTCATCCTGGTGTTCGCCCTATACGTCCAATGGCACGGCGACTTCGGGCCCGGCGGCGGGTTTCAGGCCGGGGTCATTTTCGCCGCCGGGTTCATCCTCTATGCGCTGATTTTCGACGTCGACACGTCCCGCATGGTGGTTCCTTCCGGGGTTACGCGGTTGTTTCTGGCCCTGGGCGTGATGTTGTATGCGGGGGTCGGCGTGGTCGGGTTGTTGCGGGGCGGCAATTTCCTCAATTATTCCGTCCTCGCCCAGGAACAGACCGCCGGCCAGCATCTCGGCATTCTTTTGGTCGAATTCGGCGTCGGCCTGACCGTGGCGGCGGCGATGATCACCATTTTCTTCACCTTCGCGCGCCAGGAACGCTGAGGGAACCGCGGAACCATGGAATTCCTCGGCCTGCTCAATTATTGGATCATCATCGTGCTGATGATGATCGGTTTTTACATCGTCATCGCCCACAACAACCTGGTGAAGAAGATCGTCGGCCTGAACATCTTCCAGGTTTCGGTGTTCGTGTTCTACATCACCATGGCCAAGGTCAAGGGCGGCACGGCGCCGATCCTGGCCGAAGGCATCGAGATTTATACCAACCCCCTGCCCCATGTCCTGATCCTGACCGCGATCGTCGTCGGCGTCGCGACGACGGCGTTGGGGCTGGCGTTGGTGGTTCGCATCCGCGACGCCTACGGCACCATCGAGGACGATGAAATCGAGGCCAGGGAGAACGAGTTGTGATTGCCGCCCAATATCCCGCCCTGCAAGTCGTCTTGGCGCTGCTGGCGGCGCCCGTTTGCCTGATCCTGCGCCGGCCCAATGCCGCCTGGGCCGTCGCCACGGGCATCACCTGGATTTCGCTGGCGATCGCCTTGTCGCTGCTGGGCCGGGTGTGGGAAACGGGGGTCATCCTTTACCCGATGGGGGATTGGGCGGCGCCCTGGGGGATCGAATACAGGATCGACACCGTCAACGCCTTCATGCTGGTTATCGTCACCCTTATCGGTTCGGTGGTCATGCCTTTCGCCCGCGCCAGCGTCGAGGCGGAGATCAAGGAAGAGAGAATTTACCTGTTCTATTGCATGTATCTTCTCAACCTGACGGGGCTGCTGGGGATCGCCATCACCGGCGACGTCTTCAATCTTTTCGTGTTCCTGGAGATTTCGTCGCTGTCGTCCTACGTCATGATCAGCCTGGGCCGGGATTCGCGGGCCTTGACCGCCGCTTACCGGTATCTGGTCATGGGCACCATCGGCGCCACTTTCTACGTTATCGGCGTCGGCATGATGTACATGATGACCGGTTCGCTGAACATGGCGGATCTGGCGACGATCCTGCCCGCCGTCGCCGACAGCCGCACCATCCAGGTGGCGTTGGGATTCCTGATCGTGGGGCTGGGTTTGAAGCTGGCGCTGTTTCCCCTGCATTTGTGGCTGCCCAACGCCTATGCCTATGCGCCGTCGGCGGTGACGGCGTTCCTGGCGGCGACGGGGACCAAGGTCGCCGTATACGCTTTCATCCGGATTTTCTTCACCGTCTTCGGCGGGGTGGAAGTTTTCAACACCGGAATCATTACCGAGATCCTGGCCGTATTGGCCGCCCTGGCGATGTTCGGCGCTTCCGCGGTGGCCATCTACCAGACCGACGTCAAGCGCCTGTTGGCGTATTCCTCGATCGCTCAGATCGGTTACATGGTTTTGGGCATCAGCATGGTCACGGTGACGGGCCTGGCCGGCACCATCGTGCATCTGTTCAACCACGCGATAATAAAAGGCGGCCTGTTCATGGCCATGGGCTGTATCTTTTTCAAGATCGGCGCCGTCCAATTGGACCAGTTCGAGGGCCTGGGCAAGCGCATGCCGGTGACCATGGCGGCCTTCGTCGCCGGCGGGTTCGGCCTGATCGGGGTGCCGCTGACGGTCGGTTTCGTATCCAAGTGGTATTTGATCCAGGCGGCCCTGGAAAAAGGCTGGTGGCTGGCGGTCGCCGTCATCCTGGCCTCGTCCCTTTTGGCCGTCATCTATATATGGCGGGTGGTCGAAGTCGCCTATTTCCGGCCGCCGCCCAAGGGGTTGACGGAGGTCTCCGAAGCGCCTTTGTCGATGCTGGTGCCGTTGTGGGTTTTGATCGGGGCGTCCTATTACTTCGGCATTGACGCCACCCGGACCCTCGACATCGCCTTCGTCGCCGCCGAGACGTTGTTCGGGCCTCCCCTATGACCGTCGAACTGGCCATCATCCTTGCCGTCGCGGTGCCGTTCGCCGGCGCGGTGCTGATCCCCCTCACCGGGGCCACGCCCAACCTGCGCGAGACGGTGACGCTGGTGTCGGCGGCGCTGCTTTTCTATCTGGTAACGGTCATATATCCCGCCGTCGCCGGCGGCGGCGTGCCCGAGGTTTACCTGTTCGAGATGCTGCCGGGGCTTTCCGTCTTTTTCCTGGTCGAGCCCCTGGGGCTCATCTTCGCCGGCATCGCAAGCTTCTTGTGGATCGCCACGTCGGTTTATTCCATCGGTTACATGCGCGGCCACAACGAGGAAAATCAGACCCGTTTTTACGCCTATTTCGCCATTGCCCTGGGCGCCACCATGGGGGTCGCCTTTGCCGGCAACATGCTGACCCTGTTTATTTTCTATGAGGTTTTGACCATTTCGACCTTCCCCTTGGTCGCCCACTCCGGCACCGACGAAGCGAAGCGGGCCGGACGGGTGTATATGGGCATCCTGCTCGGCACCTCGATCGGGCTCCTGCTTTTCGCCATCATCTGGACCTGGACTCTCACCGGGACCCTGGACTTCACCGACGGCGGAATCCTCGCCGGCGAGGCCGACGGCCTGACGGCCGGGATTCTTCTGGCTCTATATACCTTCGGCATCGGCAAGGCCGCCTTGATGCCCTTCCACCACTGGCTTCCCGCCGCCATGGTGGCGCCGACCCCGGTCAGCGCCCTTTTGCACGCGGTCGCCGTGGTCAAGGCCGGCGTGTTCACCGTCGTCAAGGTGGTGGTTTATATCTTCGGCATCGATTTCCTTTTCGACATCGGGGTCAGCGAATGGCTTCAGTACGTGGCCGCGGCGACGATCCTGATCTCGTCCCTGGTCGCCATGACCAAGGACAACCTGAAGGTCCGGCTGGCCTATTCGACCGTCAGCCAGCTTTCCTACATCATCCTCGGCGCCATGCTGGTGACGGATTTAGGCGTAATCGGCGGCGGCATGCATATCGCCACGCACGCTTTCGGCAAGATCACGCTGTTTTTCTGCGCCGGCGCCTTCATGGTCGCCGCCCACAAAACCGAAATCAGCCAGATGCGCGGCATCGGCCGCGCCATGCCGTTTACGACCCTGGCCTTTTTTATCGGCAGCCTCAGCGTCATCGGCCTGCCGCCCATGGGCGGGCTATGGAGCAAGTGGTATTTGGCGTTGGGCACGTTGGAGGCGGGAAAGCTGGGGCTGCTCGGCGTGCTGATGGTGAGCTCGCTTCTCAATATCGCTTATCTTTTGCCGATCCCCTTCAGGGGATTCTTCTCCGGCCCAGAGGAAAACCCGCCGCCCGAGTCCAGCCACGAACATGATTCGGAACACGACCACACCCACGATCATGACCGGCCGAAAGGCATCAAGGAAGCGCCGGTGGCGTGCCTGATCGCCATCGGCATCTCGGCGGCCGGGGGCCTGGTGTTGTTTTTCTATCCCGATCCGGTCTACGAACTGATGCGGATGGTGGTCGCGCCATGAGGACCATGGGAATGGAGCCATGACACGCAAACCGCAAGGCGGAGGCAAGGGCCGGGGCAAAAAAAAGCCGCCGGACCCCGATCACGTTTTCGACGACCCCAAAAACGTCAAACGTGCGATCTATGTCCTGTTCACCGTTTGCGGTCTCAGCCTGCTTTTGGATTTCGTCGTTTACCGCCACGTCGATCACCCGTGGGAGGCGCTGTTCGGGTTTTACGCCGTTTACGGTTTCGTCGTCTGTGTGGTCCTGGTCTTGACGGCCAAGGGAATGCGCAAGCTGATCATGCGGAAGGAAACCTACTACGATGAGTAGCGCCCTCGCCCCCTTCCTGATCTTTTTTGCCGGCGCGGTGCTGGTGGCGCTGACGCGGGGCTGGGCCCGGTCCGTGGTGCTGCTGGCTGTTCCCATTGTCGGCGCGCTGAACCTTTGGGCTCTGGACGGCGCCGAGCCGGTGACCGTTGGCCTGCTGGACTACACCCTGACCATCGCCCGCGCCGACCGCCTGAGCATGCTGTTCGGCTACGTGTTCCATTTGGCGGCCTTCCTGGGGTTCATTTTCGCCCTGCACCTGAAGGACACCACGGAAAGCGTCTCCAGCATGCTCTATGCGGGTAGTGCGCTGGGCGCCGTGTTCGCCGGCGACATGATCACCCTGTTCATTTTCTGGGAATTGATGGTGGTGACTTCCGTATTCCTGATCCTGGCCCGGCGCACGGAAAGGGCACGCGCCGCCGCCATGCGCTACCTTCTGATCCAAGTGCTGTCCGGCGTCATCCTGTTGAGCGGCGTTTTGATCCGGGCCTACGAAACCGGCTCCATCGCCTTTGATTTCATCGGCTGGAGCGGACTGTCCTCGTCGCTGATCCTGCTCGCCTTCGGCATCAAGGCCGCCTTCCCGCTGCTGCACAACTGGCTGACCGACGCCTATCCGGAGGCGACCCCCACGGGCACGGTGTTCCTCAGCGTCTTCAGCACCAAGGTCGCCGTTTATGCCCTGGCCCGGGCCTTTCCCGGCACCGAGATGCTGATTTACGTGGGCGCGACCATGGCCATGTTCCCCATCTTCTACGCGGTGATCGAGAACGACCTCAGGCGCGTGCTGTCTTACAGCCTGATCAACCAGGTGGGATTCATGGTCACGGGTATCGGCATCGGCACGGAAATGGCGCTCAACGGCGCCGTCTCCCATGCCTTCGCCCATATCATCTATAAGGCGCTGCTGTTCATGTCGATGGGGGCGGTGCTGTTCCGGACCGGCAAGATAAACGGCTCCGAACTGGGCGGGCTTTACAAGTCCATGCCCAAGACCGCCGTGTTGTGCATTGTCGGCGCGGCGTCCATTTCCGCCTTCCCCCTGTTCTCCGGGTTTGTCTCTAAATCCATGATCTTGGTCTCGGCCCTGGAGGAAGGCTATCCGGCGGTCTGGCTGGCGCTGTTGTTCGCCTCGGCCGGCGTTTTCCACCACTCGGGCATCAAGATCCCGTTCTTCGCCTTCTTCGCCCACGATTCGGGCATCCGCTGCAAGGAGGCGCCCACCAATATGGTGATCGCCATGTTCCTGGCGGCCTTCGTTTGTGTGTTCCTCGGTGTCTATCCGTGGCCGCTTTACGACATCCTGCCCTTCCCGGTGGATTACGACCCCTACACGGCGGCCCATGTGCTGGCCCAGAGCCAGCTTCTGTTCTTCTCCGCCTTGGCGTTCTGCGCGCTCAAGCTGACCGGCCTGTACCCGCCGGAACTGCCCGGCATCAACATCGACGTCGACTGGGCCTATCGCCGCTTCATGCCCCGCTCGGTACGGTATTTAATGGCCGCCTTCTCGCCGGTGGACAAGAAAATGCGCAAAACCTTTATCGGGGTCGTCAACAAGGCCATCAACGGCGCCTTCCAATACGTCGGGCCGAAAGGCGTATTGGCCCGGGCCCTTCCGGCCGGGGCCATGGTGTTCTGGACCATTGCCCTGCTGGCCGGGTTTCTGGTGGTGTATCTGATTTAGGGCTGGCGCAATCGGCCCGATAGCGCCTAACCGCCCAGGAACAGGCGGCCGACTTCGGGATTTTCCAGCAATTCGTCGCCGGACCCGGCGATGGCGGTTTCGCCGGATACCAGGACATAGCCGATATCGGCGAATTCCAGGCCTTTCTTGGCGTTCTGTTCGACCATGATGATGGTCTTGCCTTCGCCGTGCTGAAGGTCATGCAGGATTTCGAACACCATGTCGATGAAGCGCGGCTCCAGGCCTATGGACGGCTCGTCGACCAAAAGCACCTCCGGCTCCATCACCAGGGCGCGGGAAATTTCCAAAAGCCGCCTCTCGCCGCCCGACAGCACGCCTGCCGCATGGGTCCGGCGTTCGGCAAGGCGGGAATATTTCGAGAATATCTTTTCCGCCGCTTCCTTGGCCTTTTCGGGCTTGTCCATCAGATAGCCGCCCATCCACAGGTTCTCTTCCACCGTCATGCTGGGAAACACGGATTTGTCCTGAAGGATATAGGCGATGCCGGTATTCCTCAGTTTCTCGCTCGCCGAAAGCCCGGTGATATCCTGCTTGTCATCGCCGTCGCCGATCAGGATTTTGCCGCTGAAGATATTGGTAAAGCCGAAAATGGAATGAAGGATGGTCGATTTGCCGGCGCCGTTGGGGCCGATCAGGCACAGCGACTGTTCACGCGCCACCTGCAGGTTGAAATCATGCAGAATCTCCATCTTGCCGTAGCCGGCGTTCAGGTGCTCGATGGAAACGTAAGGGGCGTTGTGGGCCAGCTCGGCGACCTTCTTGATCGGCACCGTTTCGGCCATCTCCTTGGCCTGGCGGGTGACCTCGTCGACCGAGATCACCGCCTCGGTGTCGATGTCATGGTAGCCGGTGGCCTTTTCGCCGCCCGGTTTATCCATTTCCTCGGCCATCGCTTTTAATCATCCACCGTGTAATGGCCGCCCAGATAGGCGTTGATGACCCGTTCGTCGTTTTGAATTTCGTCCGGCGAGCCGTGGGCGAGAAGCCGCCCGTTGGCCAGGCAGTAGATGCTGTCCGCCAGGTTCATGATCACCGGCATGTTGTGCTCGATGACGAACAGCGTCACGCCCATCTCCGTGGCGGCGCGGCGCAACCGGTCGATGAGGCCGTTGATCAGGGTCGGGTTGATGCCCGCCGTCGGTTCGTCGAGGAGCAGCATCCTGGGCTCGTTCATCAGCGCCATGGCGAATTCCAGGAGCTTTTGCTGGCCGAACGACAGGTCGCCGGAAATCAGTTTGCGTTTTGAATAAAGGCCGACGAAATCGAGCAGTTGTTCGGCTTTGTCGGTCAGTTCGGGCGGATAGTCCCGGAACAGGTCGACGAACCGCTCGCTCCGGTGGTTGACCGAAATCAGCATGTTGTCGACGCAGTTCATCTTCGAATAGATGCGCGTCAACTGGAACGTCCTGAGCAGCCCCAGGCGGGCGATCTTCTGGACCCGGAAATCGGAAATTTCCATGCCCTCGAACTTGATGGAGCCCTCGTCGATGGGATGGTAACCGACGATGGAGTTGAACAGTGTCGTCTTACCCGATCCGTTGGGGCCGATCAGCCCGGTGACCCGGCCTTCGGGCACATCGAGGCTGATCTTGTTGTTGGCGATGATGCCGCCGAACGCCTTGGAGACGTCCTTGACTTCGATCATCGCCGTCATTGGGCGGCCTCGCCGCGTTGTGGCCCTTCGTCGATTTCCGGGCCGGCAAGGGCGGCGGCGACAGTGCCTTCATCGACCTCGATACCGAACAGCTCCGGCCACTTTTCCTGCACCCATCCCATGACCCCCTGCTGGAAGAAGACCACGAGGATGACGATAAGGGCGCCCAGCACCACCCACTGCCAGCCCAGCATGTAGATCCAGGTGACCTCCTTGAAGGCGTGGAACAGTGTCGCGCCGACGACCGGGCCCCACAGCGTGCCCTTGCCGCCGAGCAAGCACATGATGACCATGAAGATGCCGAAGGTGACGCTCGGGAATGCGACCTCCAAGGGCTCGATGAAGCCGATCATGTTGCCGAACACAGCCCCCGACATGCCGAGGAAGAACGCCGCCACGGCGAAGCCGGTGGTCTTGACGCGCATGGTGTGGATGCCCATGCCTTCGGCTTTTTCCTCGTCGTCGCGGATGGCGTTGGCGGCCAGTCCGAAACGGCCGGAAAACATCCATTTGACGAAAAAAAAGGTGATGACGGCCAACCCGAAACCGAGGAAATAGAACATCAACGAACGGTCGTCGGGCTCGCCGGGAAAGACGGGCAAGGCGATGCCGCCGCCGCCGCCGACGTATTCCCAGGCGCCGGTGAGCTCACCGGCCGACAGGGTCACGCCCAGCGTGCCGATGGCGAAATAGGGCCCGCGGAGGCCAAAGACGACATAGGCGAGGATCACGGCGAACACCACGCACACCAGCGCCGCCGCGATAATCCCGAGCACCAGGCCGGTGTAATACTGGTCCGGCGTGAACTCCACCTTGATGGCGCCGAAGGACGCCGTGTACTGGGCGACGTCGTAATAGAGCCCGATCTGGACGATGGCGCTGGTGTACATGCCGGCGCCGAAGAAGAAGATGTTGCCGAGCGAATTGTAACCCATCTGCCCGCCCAGGATGTCCCAGGTCACGGCGAACAGGATCATCACCCACATAACCGTGATCTGGAACGTATAGGCCGGAAACACAAACGGCGCCACGATCCCGGCGGCGGCGATGATGCCGTAAATCGCGAGCTGACGCCGGTTGAAGGTCATTGAACCGCTTGCCGGTGACGGCTCTGTAGGATCTGCCGCCCCACCAGGATGGCGACCAGCAGGCCGACGACCGTGAACTGCTGCAGCTCGGCGCCGAAGACGAAGCCGGAGTAAAGTTCGGCCACGCCGAGGCTAAGCCCGGCGATGATGACCCCCGGCAGGTTGCCGAGCCCGGCGGCGGTGACGATGACGAAAGAGCGGATCGAATGGGCGATGCCGAAAAACGGCTGGATCACCCAGATCATCGAGATCAGCGCCCCCGCGGCGCCGCAGATGGCGGCGTTGAGCGCGAACGTGAAGGCGTAGATGCGCTCGGTGTCGATGCCCATGACCTTGGCCGCCCGGGGGTCTTGCGCCGTCGCCCGGATGGCCTGGCCCATGCGGCTGAATTTCATGAAGGTAATGACCATGGTCGCCAACAGGCCGGCCAGGATCAGCGAGATGAACTTGATGTTGGCGACCGTCACCATGCCGCCGAAGAGCGAGTTGATTTCAAACCCTGATTCGGCGACCTGCACCTCGGGGCCGAAGGCGAGATTCAACAACTGCGAGATGACCAGCGCCAAGCCGAAGGTCGCCAACAGCGACGTGAACAGGTCCTTGCCGATGACGCGGCTGATGATGGTGATATAGACGACCCATCCGAAACCGAACATGACCACGATCGCCACCGGCAGGCCGAGGATGGGGTGAATGCCCCACGTCGACAGAAGCCAGGCGATATAGCCGCCCATGATGACGAAGTCTCCCTGGGCCAGGTTCTTGACGTTCATCACCCCCCAGACGAGGGCCAGACCGTAAGCCGCGAGGGCGAATATGGCGCCGACGAAAAGGCCGTCCAAAAGCAACTGTATATTGAGGACCGGAGCCTGAACAAGCAGCGACAGATTATCCATCATGGCCGGGATGACCCCGAATAAAGGGTTAAACGGTTCCACCAAACCGAGCCGCCCCCGCCCGAAGGCGGGGGCGGACAGTATTGATTATCTCTGCACACCTTTAAAGGTTTTAAAGGTGCTTGGTTGAAGGCGCCTACTTCCGCGGCCAATCAACCTTATGGGACGCCCACTTTGACGGCGCGACCACGTTAAGCTTGCCGTTCTGGATCTGACGCAACACCATCGGCTTGGCAATGTTGTTGCCGGCCTTGGAGAATTTGATGTTGCCGTAGAAGGTCTTCATGTTGGTCGCCGACAACGCTACGCGAAGCTTTTCGGTATCGAAGGACTGCGCCCTCTCGAAGGCGTCCTTCCAAACCAGCACCGCGGCCGAAGCCTGGGCCGCCTGATACGGCACGTTCTTGTAGCCGTCGTAGGTGGCCTTGAACAACTTGTCGTAAGCCGCCGCCGTACCGAACGCGGGGCCCGTATAGCTCAACGTTTCGGCCCACTGGGTCGGGCACAGGTAGCCATTGGTCGAGGCGCCGAACTTCTTGATCACCTTCGCCGCTTCGCAGTGGGTCATGGCGATCATCGGCGTCTTGATCTTCATTTCCTTGATCTGGCGGGCCGCCGTCGCCGCGCCCTTGGAGTGACCGGAAATCACCAACAGGTCGGGTTTCAGGGCCTTGACCTTGGTCAGGGTCGCGGCCATGTCGCTGAGGTCACGGGGCAGCTTGTCGTCGATGACGGCCTTCATGCCGAATTTTTTCAAGTCATCCATAACGCCGGCACGAACGTCGAGCGAGAACGGATCGTTCTCGAACGCCATCGCCACCCTGACGCTGGACGGGCTTTTGCCGTTCTTCTTGGCGATTTCGGCCGCCAGCGCGATGGAACTTGCCAGATACTGCTCGGATGTCGACAGCACCGCGAAGATGTACTTGTAGCCCTGGGTGAAAAGCGAGCGCGACGCGCCCTCGGCTTCGACCATCGGAACCTTGTACTTCTCGGTGATCGGCGCGATGGCCTTGGTGGTCGCCGAGCTGTAGGGCCCAAGTATGTATTTGATGCCGTCCTGCTTGATCAGGCGTTCGGCTAACTGCGCCGTGCGCAGCGGCGTCGATTCGTCGTCGTAATAGATGATTTTCAGCTTGTAGGCCTTGCCGCCGACCTTGACGCCGCCCATCTCGTTGATGCGTTTGGCGCCCAGGTTATAACCGTTCTTGGCGTGGATGCCGTTGGTGGAATACTTGCCGGTGAACGAAATGGCGGAACCAAGAACGATGGTGTCGCCCTCGACCTTGGCCGATGCCGGACCCGCCGCAAGAAGACCGGCCGCGGCAACGCCAAACGTCAGGGCGCGCAGAAATTTCGTACTAATCGACATATAAATGTCCTCCCTTTTTTTCGCTTCGTTGGCGATCCCCGACCCTTCCTAACAACATGTCCGGTGGCTCGGGAACGGTGACCTTAACTATCGGATAATATCGTCGTCGCCGTTACCCGCAACATGAAAGGAATCAGGGGATAATACAATGTCTTTCGGCTTCGTTTTCGGGGATTTTTCTTCTTCGATGATGGATCGTGCGGCCGGGCCTTATTTCTTGGCCGCCGGTTTGGCCCCCGGCACCCAGGCCTTTACCGTCACCGCCTTGCCGGACTGGGTTCGCAGGATTTTCGGTTTCACCACCTGGGCGACGCCGGGGGTCTTTTCGGCGCGGGCAAAGGAAAGCCGCATCGCATCGAGAGGGATTTCCGTCCTTGGGGCGTTTTTATAGGCCTGTTTGTAGGCCGTGGTTTCCTTGATCATTTTGTTCAGCCGCTCGGTGGAATGATGGCCGAAACGCCGCCAGATGCCGTCGAGAAAGGTTTCGACATCATGGGGCAGGAACAGCCTGGCGTCGACGTCGGGGCGGCCTTTCGAAAACGCCATATAGATGTTGGGTTCGATGGGCCCCATCTCGTCGGCGACGAACGCCGCCGGCATCAGTTTGCGGCCGTTGAAGGCGACCGTGTAATAGGCCTGGGCGATAAACAATAGGCACTGGAGCTTTTGCGGCTGCAGATATTGGTTTTCGTTCAGTGCCGTATCGGCAAACCAAAACGCAATATCGAAGGCGTTTTCCACATCGGCGGGCATCTTGAATCCTCGGAATGGGGGCCGGGGTCAGCGGCGCGAACGCCCCATGAATCCCCTGGGCTTCACGGTTATCCGATAAATATAAGTTACGAGGAAAGGAATTAAAAAAAAATCTACGGAACAGGGGTAGAGTCAAGCGGAATCGCGCGCCTTAAATCAATGAAACCTAAATTATTAATCAATGTTTTCAGTGCATTAATGGGTTTTTTGAAAATTCAACATTAACCGCCTGGAAGCCGTCGGCGAATGAAATCGATGACCTCGCCAGGAACCCCGAATTCATGAAGGTTATTGTGCCCCGCACCCGGAATCCAATGGCTTTCCTTAGGCTGACGGGCAGCCTCAAAAAGCGTCTTGCTTTGGTGCGAAGGAATTATCGCGTCGTTTTCACCGGCGAACACGAAAATAGGCGCCATGATCCTGTCTATCTTGGCCAGCGAATCATAGCGGTCCTTGACCAGCATCCGGGCCGGAACGAAAGGGTAGTGTTCGGCGGCGGCATCGGCCAGGGAAGTGAAAGGCGATTCCAGGACGACGGCGCCGACCGGCCCTTTCGGCGCTTGTTCGAAGGCCATCTGGACGGCTATGCCGGTGCCGAGGGATTCGCCATAGAGCAACCACCGCCCGGGTTTAATCCCTTGCCCCGCCAGGAATTCGAGTTGCGCCCGGCCGTCGGCGTAAAGCCCTTGTTCGCTCGGGTCTCCCGGATTTCCCCCATAACCCCGGTAGCCGACCAAAAGGACTCCGAACCCGGCATCGAGATAGGGCCGGGCCTTGATTTCCCGCCCGGCGATGTTGCCGCCGTTTCCCTGGAAATAGACCATTGTCGGCTGGCCTTTTTCGGCCGCCTTGTACCATGACGTCAGTTTCAATCCGTCTTTGGTCGTCAATCGGACCGGCCGCATTTCCGGCAGGCCGCTTTCGGCCGGCGGCGGCAGGGATTGCGACGGGTGGTAGATGAGTTTGTCTTGAACCAGGTACAGGGCCCCGAGGATTCCCATGTACACCCCGACGGCAATGGTAATCAGGCTAAACATGGAATGGCGCCCGTTCACCGGCCGCTTTCAGAGGATGAAACCTGGGGGACGCGCAACCGGACGCGCACCCTAGCTGCTGAAGTCGTCGGAAACGACTTGCCATTCTCCGTTGGCCTTGAGGCAAGCCATGCCGTTGCCGGACTGGACTTCCTTTTCGCCGGCCACGGTGCCGGCGGTGGCAAACAGGGAATTCATGATAACGCCGCCGCCCAATTGGTATCCCGGGATTCCTCCTACAGCGGCGTCCGCCGCGGTGACGGGCATTTCTTCGCGGGTCATGTCGATGTTGCCGCATCCCCCGGGGAGGCAGCCAAAACAATTGCCGTCGGTTTTTTCATGGCTTTATCCTCTCCGGGGCTTGAGTTCCATAATTCGGATATTCGTAAAAAGGGTTGGAAACCTTTTGTTCTTCCGGTTCATCTCCCTTGCAATCATAAACGGCGGCGATGGGAGTGAAAAGCGGGCAGTACTTAAGTGTTTGCTCTTTAAAAATCGCTTTTTTATCGTATTTTCCGCATTCCTCTACCGCCAATTGGGAAATGATTTCGGGTTTTGCGCCCATTTTATTATAACAAATCGTTACTGAAAAAATATCCTTGGGCTCCTTCCCGAAGTCTTTCGAAGCCCGATTGAATTCACCCGGACGAAACACATAGGCATCAGGATCACTCATGGTGCAGGCCGCCGTAATAAAGACGACCGAAAGAAGAATTATCGTTCTTGCGGTTTTTTTGTTTAGCATCTCATTTCTATAACCCCTTTCACCGAAACGCACAATCATGCCAGCCGGCAAGCCTGCCCGGTCCAGGCCATGTTCCCCCATGGGACAGGATTGGCGTGCTTGCTTTCCAGTTTCGGTATAGGGTCCGGCGGTCTTGTAAATGGGCTCTTTTGAAGGGGATCGGGCATGTCCTTGCCGCTCATCGTCGGTATTTCCGGCGCCACCGGCGCCATCTATGGGGTGGAAATGCTCCGGGTTTTAAAACGACTCGGACAGCCGGCGCACCTGATCATGAGTGAAATGGGCCAGCGGACCATCGACATCGAGACCGGAGTTCCCCTCGATGAAATCCGGGCCATGGCCGACGAAGTTCACAATATCAAGGACTTAGGCGCGTCGGTGGCCAGCGGCTCGTGTCCCACCCGGGGCATGGTGATCGCGCCCTGCTCCATCAAGACCTTATCAGGCATCGCCCATTCCTTTTCCTACAACCTGATGATCCGGGCCGCCGATGTGACCCTGAAGGAGAAACGGCCCCTGGTTTTGATGGTTCGGGAAACGCCCCTTCACAAGGGCCATATGGAGTTGATGGCCAAGGCCTCGGATATCGGCGCCGTCATCCATCCGCCTATGCCGGCCTTCTATCACAAGCCCGAAACCATCACCGATATCGTTCACCAGGGCATCGGACGGGTGCTCGACCATCTGGGCGTCGGGCACGACCTTTTCGAGCGCTGGCAAGGGGGGTGAAGGCCGAGGGCGGCAACCCGCTGCACGGCGGGCGTCAGCCCCTGTAGGTGGGAAAACAGCCATTAAAGCCGGGATTTTCACCTCGATAACCCTTTTCCAACCGGAATTCTTATTCTTCCCCTGACGCCTCCCTGGACTTGACCAGGGCGTCGCAAATCTCGCGGACGGCGCCG
The DNA here is from genome assembly GCA_002686255.1 of Rhodospirillaceae bacterium. GTDB lineage: Bacteria > Pseudomonadota > Alphaproteobacteria > Rhodospirillales > Casp-alpha2 > Casp-alpha2. Next base: position 16,038 of record NZAZ01000011.1, on the reverse strand, counting down.
TTACCCCCGTTTTGCTCGGTAATGATCAAGGCCGCGTCCCAGGCCTCCGGTTGCGCGTCGGCGACGGCGATGGGGCAGCCGACGGCTTCCAACAGCGCGATGTCGTTCAGGTCATCGCCGATATGCGCCACCTCGTCGAGGCCGATCCCGAGCTTGTCGCACAACGCCTCCAGCACCGCCCTTTTGTCCTCGACGCCGGTGAAGACGTGCTCGATGCCAAGGGTTTCCGCCCGTTCCGGAACCGACCCGGATATCCCGGCCGAGATGATGACGATCCGGATACCCGCCTCCATCGCCCTTTTTATGCCGACGCCGTCCTTGACGTTGTATTTCCGCGATATGCGCCCGTCATCGGTGTAATAAAGGCCGCCGTCGGTCATCACGCCGTCGACGTCCAGGGACAGCAGCCTTACCCGGGCAAGCTTCCGCGATACTTCGGCATCGCCGCGCGCACGGTCGGCGCCCAATCCGAGTTTGTTTTGGTTCGGCGGTCGGTCTTTGTTCATGGTGACTTCACCCGCTTGTCCCGATTGCCGGGACCGGCTTTCCACAAGATTAACGTTTTGTCACCAACTGTTCCAGTAGTCAGCAACTCTTTGAAATTAAATAAAGAAATGATGACCCGTCACGCCAGGCCCCCCGCAATCGTCCGCAAGCGTACGCCGAGGTCCAAGAGGCCGAGGGTAGAGGAAATGTCGACCCTGATCACCCTGGTGGCATGCGGCGTATTGACCATTGGCATCACCCTCGCACTTACCTGGCGGATTTTAAAATTTCCTCCCCCTTGTCCCTTGCCCCGGCTTCTGAACCGGCCCCTGAACCGGCCCAGGTTCCGCCGCCGCCGATGCCCTTGCCCGGGCGCCCGATCCGTGTCAGCATTTTTGACAAGTCCCAATAGGGGAGGATCCTATCCCTGCGCCGACATCACGACATGGTGGGGCTCGACGCCGCCGCCGAAGAGATGTCCATTGACGCCGGCACCATCCCTATCCTGGCGGTCGAGAACACCAAGGACGTTCACAACGTCATCGACCGGGACTGAAGGAGGAAAGGTGGCCACCGACAATACCTATAAATGGGACGACCCGTTCCGGCTCGACGATCAACTGGGCGAGGAAGAACGGCTGGTCCGCGACACGGCGCGCAACTACGCCCAGGACAAGCTGATGCCCCGCATCCTGGAAGCCAACCGCAACGAATACTTCGATCCCGCAATCATCCCCGAAATGGGAGCGCTGGGGCTTTTGGGCTCGACCCTGCCCGAAGAATACGGCGCCGCCGGCGTCAACCACGTGTGTTACGGCCTCGCGGCGCGGGAAATCGAACGGGTGGATTCCGCCTATCGTTCGGCGATGAGCGTCCAATCGTCGCTGACCATGCATCCGATCCACGTTTACGGCACCGAGGACCAGCGGCAAAAATACCTGCCCAAGCTCGCCAAAGGCGAACTGATCGGCTGTTTCGGTTTGACGGAGCCCGACCACGGTTCCGATCCGGGCGGCATGAAGACGCGGGCCGAAAAGGCCGACGGCGGCTACGTGCTGACCGGCAACAAGATGTGGATTTCCAATTCTCCGATCGCCGATGTCTTTATCGTCTGGGGCAAGCTCGACGGCGTCATCCGCGGTTTCATCCTGGAAAAGGGCTCCGAAGGCCTGTCGACGCCGAAGATCGAAGGCAAATTCTCGCTCCGCGCCTCGATCACCGGCGAAGTGGTCATGAACCAGGTCTTCGTGCCCGAGGAAAACCTGCTCCCCGGCGCCGAGGGCCTGAAAGGGCCTTTCGGGTGCCTGAACAAGGCCCGTTTCGGCATCGCCTGGGGGGCGTTGGGCGCGGCCGAGTTCTGCTGGCACGCGGCCAGGCGCTATACCCTCGAGCGCAAGCAGTTCGGGCGGCCCCTGGCCGCCAACCAGTTGATCCAGAAGAAGCTCGCCGACATGCAGACGGAGATCACCATCGGCCTTCAGGCCTGTTTGCGGGTTTCGCGGTTATTGGACGAGGACAACTGCCCGCCGGAAAACATCTCGCTGATCAAGCGCAATTCCGCCGGCAAGGCCCTGGACATCGCCCGCATGGCCCGTGACATGCACGGCGCCAACGGCATTGCAGACGAATTTCACGTCATCCGCCACCTGATGAATCTGGAAACGGTCAACACCTACGAAGGCACCCACGACATCCACGCCCTGATCCTGGGCCGCGCCCAGACGGGCATCCAGGCGTTTACGGCAGAATAGATTTTTCAGGCTTAAAAGCGACGGCGCCCTCGGTGCCGTCCGGCGCGACGCTGGCGCGGCTCATGATATAGGCCAGGACGGGAACCAGAATCGCCGCCAACACCACCGGAAAGACCCAGCTATCGGCGGCGAAAAAGGTGACGATGATCAGGCTGGCGGCCATCATCGCCGCCGCCATGATCTTGGCCTTCAGGGGAATCACCCGGTGCAGGTGCCAGGCCCGGATCGGGGGGCCGAATTTCGGGTGTTCCCAAAGCCAGCGCTGGAAGCGGACGGAGCATTTCGAAAACGCCCAGACGGCGATAATCAGGAAAATGGTGGTCGGCATGCCGGGCACGAATACCCCGATCATGCCGAGGCCGACATTCAGCCAGGCAAAAGCCATCAGCCCCCACCGCGCGGTGCAGTTGGCCAGGTTGTCGGGTTGGATTTCCGTGGATTTATCGGGGTCCATTTGGCCTATTCCCGGAACGGCGTCTTTCCCCCCCGGCAGTGATAGCATATTAAGGGAAAGGTTCAAAGCGGACGGAAAAGGGTTAATCGGCCATGACCGAAGACGCTATTTCGGATGAGGGTTTGCCCCTGGGCGCCGAAATCGACGCCGACGGGCTGTGGTCCCAGGTGCTCAACCGGGCCCAGGGCGCGGGCCCGCGCCCGGGCCTGTTTCTCGACCGCGACGGCGTGGTGGTCGAGGAAGTCCATTACCTTCACCAGCCCGCCGATGTCCGCCTCATCGGCGGCGCCGCCGGCGTCATCGCGCAAGCCAACGTTCGCGGTTTCCCCGTGATACTGGTCACCAACCAGGCCGGCATCGCCCATGGCCGTTTCGGCTGGGGGGAATTCGCCGAGGTGCAGCAAAAGATCATCAACGATTTGGCCGCCGAAGGCGCCTTCATCAACGCCGTCTTCGCCTGCCCGCACCATGGCGACGGGCGCCCGCCCTATGACAAGCCCGACCATCCGTGGCGCAAGCCCAACCCCGGCATGTTGCGGGCCGCCGCCGAAAGACTGCCGGTGGACCTGGGGACATCGTGGATCGTCGGCGACAGGGCCCAGGACCTGGCGGCGGGGAAAAACGCCGGCCTCGGCGGCGGCGTGCATGTTCTTACCGGGCACGGGGGCGATGATGGCGAAAGGGAAGCGGCGGTCAAGCTGGACGGCGGCGGATTCAAGGCCCTAACGGCGGCCGACATAACCGAAGCCGCTTCCCTTTTGCCGTTATTCGATAGTGGGTCAGTTTAACCAGCGTCCGCTTGCCGACTCATAGCGGACCTTACCTCGAAACCGTGTTTGAGTCCGCTTTTAGCCATGTGTGGACGGCTCCCTGTTGGCAAGGGATTTTTTGGCGGTGATGCAGAGCTGGTCGGTGCTGCCATGTGTCCGGCCTGTTGATGCGGCGCTGATCTTTGGCCGCTGGCCATAATGCTCTCCGCGAATCAGGTTCCGATCAAAAGCACGCAGTCTCGTCGCTGCAATGGCTAAAATGGAGTGTCCTGATCTTCGGGGCGACCGGCTGGGTGCATTACTCGTCTATTGCCCTTTCCAACTTCGTCAGCGCAGGGCGTGCCCGCGCGTGTTTCAAGCGACCTGTGATACAGGCTCCTGGTAATATGTTCCATGCGCCATCATCGCCCAGGCCGTGCGTGCATTCTTGTTGGCCAGCGCGATGGCTGCAACCTTCGTTGATCGACGTTCCAATAACTTGGTCAGCCAGGGCCTGCGCGTATAGCCCACTTGCTGGGCGCGCCGGATCACAGACAGGGCGCCGACCACCAGTTGCATTCGTAAGTAACGGTTGCCCGCCTTGGAGATGCGCCCAAGGCGCTCCTTGCCTCCGGTCGAGTTCTGCCTTGGCACCAATCCAATCCATGCCGCCAGATCACGCCCTGATTTGAAGGTATGAGGATCGGGCACGGAGGCGACTAGTGCGGTCGCGATCAGCGGGCCGATGCCGGGAATATCATCGAGGCGTTGGCTGACTTCGCTCGAGCGATGCCAGGCGAGGATGCGGCGATCCCCATCAAGGATCTGATGCTTCACCATCCCGAGCTGATCGCGCAAAGCCAACAGACACTCACGCGCTGGCGGCGGTACGCGGTCATCCCCGCCATCCTTGATGACGTTGAGCAACCGCTCCAGTCCATTGCGGCCGACGCCCGCGACAATACCGAACTCAGCCAGGTGGGCGCGGAGCGCATTGATCAGCGTTGTCCGCTGACGCACGAACAGATGCCGCGTCCGGTGAAGCATCAAAACCGATTGCTGATCCCGCGTCTTGATCTCGACAAACCTCATGGTCGGCCTCCTCACCGCTTCGCAAATGGCTTCCGCGTCGGCCATGTCGTTCTTGTTCCGCTTTACATAGGGCTTCACGTAGCTGGGCGGCATCAAACGCACTTGGTGACCCAAGGCCTCGATCTCCCGCCCCCAGTGATGCGCGGTGGCGCACGCCTCTATGCCGACCAGACACGTAGACTGTTTCTTGAAGAAAGGCAGCATCTGCCCCCGCCTCAATTGCCGGCGGAAGACCACATCACCCTCCGCGTCAACGCCATGCACCTGAAAAACGTTCTTCGCAAGATCAACTCCGATTGTGATAACTTCGTTCATGGGCGGCTCCTATTTCCCTGTGGTTCCTAAACCACCATTTTGGCACCTAGATGCCGGCGGGTGGGAGCCGTCCACTGCATCAAAAGCGGACATTGGGCCGGCTCACCCTATTCGAGGATGAGAAGCGTTTTCGGGCAATCGGTAAAGATGTCCGCTTGGGGGGAAGCAGAATCCAAGAAAAAAACGCATATCATTCCAAGGATTTCTCGGCATATTTTAGGAGGCAACGATGCTTTCGTCTCCTGACTTTTTAAAGTCCAGTCCACCAGACAACAAAATAAAATCGATAATTTTTTCCACCCCGCTTTCGGCTTTCAGGTTGGTGAAAATGAAGGGCCGTTGATCCCGCATTTTTCGGGCATCACGATCCATGACGTCGAGATCCGCACCGACCAGGGGCGCCAGATCGATCTTGTTGATGACCAATAGGTCGGACCGGGTTATACCGGGGCCGCCTTTGCGGGGAATTTTGTCACCGGCAGACACATCGATGACGTAAATGGTGATATCGGCAAGTTCCGGCGAAAACGTCGCCGCCAGATTGTCTCCGCCGGATTCCACGAACACGATATCCAAATCCGGAAATTTTGTATTGAGGTCCGCAATGGCGGCCAGGTTCATGGATGCATCCTCGCGAATGGCGGTGTGCGGACAGCCGCCGGTCTCAACGCCGGCGATACGCTCAGGAGATAGTGCGCCGGACCTGGTCAGGAACTCGGCATCCTCGCGGGTATAGATATCGTTGGTGATGGCGGCGATATCGTAATCGTCGCGCATTCGCTTGCACAGGCGATCCAACAGGGCTGTTTTTCCGGAACCAACCGGTCCGCCGATACCAACGCGTAATGGGGTGCTCATGATCTGAATAACCTCGTGTACTGTGTTTCGTGTTTCATGGATGTCCAGTCGACCATGGGTGTGGTGCTGCCCAGGTCATCAACAGAACGGTGTAAGGCATTATCGGCGGCATGGTGAACAGGGGTTTCCAAAGCAGCCAACGCTTTTTGTCCGTCGGTTTGGCCTAACGGCACCAGACGAACACCGGCTGAGACAAGGTTGGCCGCAAGCGCGTGCAGATAACCAATCAGGGCATGCTTGAGCGGAATCCCGGCAATGCTTGCGGCGACGCCGACGACAACCGCATAGGACACCGGCCTGTCAAAATCGGAAAATTTACCCGCCCAAGCGGCGAATTGAGGGTCGGGCCAGACATCAAGCAGCGTGTCGCAAAAAGCCTGCCCCTGACCGCTGCTTTCCAGCGCCATTTCCGGCGTGGCGCGATAAACGTCGGCCATCTCGGCGGCCCAGGCCAGCAGATCTCGATCGTTGTCGTTGACCGACTGCCACGCAGCGCGGAACAAGACGGCGTCGATGCGCCCGGCGCCGTGTGTGATAATGGCTTCGACCCAACCGGCAAGACTGTCCCGGTCGGTGATCAGACCGTCTTCAACCGCGAATTCAATGCCGTGTGAGTATGTATAAGCGCCGACCGGGAAGCTCGGCGATAGCCAGGACATCAACTGGTATAAAGCCCCTTCGGTTAGAGGTTCAGTGCGCATGCCCACCCCCATTATCCGCATAGGCGCCCGGCTCCGGGGTAAAAGGTGCGCTGCGTTTGATGACCATGGCGCCCAAGCCTTGCAACATATCTACCAGTACATGGTCATCCTGAATACGGAGCGTGATTTCATCGACAACCTGCACCGGCGTATGACGGTTACCGATATGCCAGGCCAGCCTGGCCGTATGGGTGGGCGTTCTCCCGATGACGTCGCAGACGGCTTCTTCGGCGGCGGTGACGCGGATGTACCCGCCGCCATCCAGCGCCAGTCCGTCCCCATCTCCCAGCAATGTTGCTTCGGCCAGGTCCAGCAAAAACACTTTGCCGTCGTCATCGGTCATGCGAAAGCGCCGCCGATGGCGTTGATTCAACGGCAGGGTGATGGTGCCGACAGCTTCGGCATCCGGCCAATGCCCCGTTCGATGAATTTGCGTAGCCCGGCGCATGATCAGAACAGGAAATAGCGCTGCGCCATGGCCAGTTCTGTGGCCGGCTCGCAGGTTAACAGTTCACCGTCGGCGCGGACCTCGTAGGTTTCCGGATCGACCTCCATTACCGGGGTAGTGTCGTTCAACACCATATCGGCCTTGGAAATGCTCCTAGTGCCCGATACGGCCAATGCCTGTTTGTCTAATCCCAGTCGATTGGGGACGTCGCCGGCGAGCGCTGCGTTGGAAACAAAGATTATGCTGCTCCCGGTGAGTGATTTTCCGAAGGCTCCGAACATGGGCCGGTAATGCACCGGCTGCGGTGTCGGAATGGAGGCATTGGGATCGCCCATGGCGGCGGCGGCAATGGTGCCGCATTTCAGGATCAAATCCGGCTTCACCCCGAAAAAGGCCGGATTCCACAGCACCAGATCGGCCAGCTTGCCCGTTTCGACTGAGCCGACATGATCCGCCATGCCGTGCGCGATGGCCGGGTTGATAGTGTATTTGGCAATATATCGTTTAACGCGCAGGTTGTCGTTGTCACCGGTCTCGCCGGGCAGGGCGCTGCGTTGTTTCTTCATCTTGTCGGCGGTCTGCCAAGTGCGGATGATGACCTCGCCGACCCGACCCATGGCTTGGCTGTCGGATGCAATCATGGAGAACGCGCCAAGGTCGTGCAGGATGTCTTCGGCGGCAATGGTTTCCCGGCGGATGCGGCTTTCAGCGAAGGACACGTCCTCGGGGATGCGGGCATCCAGATGATGACAGACCATCAGCATGTCCAGATGTTCATCGACGGTGTTGACGGTGAACGGCCGGGTCGGGTTGGTCGACGATGGCAGCACGTTGGCCTCGCCGCAAAGCTTGATGATGTCGGGTGCATGGCCGCCACCGGCGCCTTCGGTATGAAAGGCATGGATGGTGCGGCCCTTGAACGCCGCCGTGGTGTTTTCGACATAGCCGGATTCATTCAGCGTGTCGGTATGGATGGCGACCTGCACGTCCATGTCTTCGGCGACACCCAGGCAGGTATCGATTGCCGAAGGCGTCGTGCCCCAGTCTTCGTGCAGTTTCATGCCGCAGGCACCCGCGTTGACCTGTTCGGTCAGGGCTTCCGGATCTGATGCGTTGCCCTTACCGAAGAACCCAAGATTCACTGCTAATCCCTCAGCGGCCTGCAGCATGCGTTCCAGGTGCCACGGGCCCGGTGTGCAGGTCGTCGCGTTGGTTCCTTCGGCCGGGCCGGTGCCACCGCCCAGCATGGTGGTAATGCCGGAATGAAGCGCGTCATCTACCAGTTGTGGGCAGATCCAGTGGATATGGGCGTCAATACCGCCGGCGGTCAGGATGCGACCTTCTCCCGCGATGGCTTCGGTGCCGGGGCCGATGATGATATCCACATCGGGTTGGACGTCCGGGTTGCCGGCCTTGCCGATGGCGGCGATTAATCCGTCCTTGATTCCGATGTCGGCTTTGATGATGCCCCAGTAATCGACGATCAGTGCGTTGGTGATGACCGTATCAACGGCGCCGCCTTCGCGGCTGACCTGGGATTGTCCCATGCCATCGCGAATAACCTTGCCACCGCCGAATTTGACTTCTTCGCCAGGGTGGGTGCGGTCTTCTTCGACCTCGATGAACAATTCCGTATCCGCCAGACGAACCTTGTCGCCGGTGGTGGGTCCGAACATGGCGGCATAGGCGCTGCGGTCAATATTGAAAGCCATGGCTCATCCTTCTCCCTGTTCGGGCAGCTTGCCCTGAATTTTGGCATTAAAGCCTTTGACGATGCGATCGCCCCCATATGTCACAAGCGTGACCTCGCGGGTCTGCCCGGGTTCAAACCGCACCGCCGTTCCGGCCGGAATGTCGAGACGGCAGCCTTTTGTCGCGTCGCGGTCGAAATCCAACGCTTCGTTGGTTTCGAAAAAATGATAGTGCGACCCGACCTGTATCGGGCGGTCGCCGGTATTGGCGATATCAAGGGTGACGGTTTCGCGGTCTTCGTTAAGGACGATGTCTCCGTCGGCGACGATGATTTCTCCTGGGATCATGTCTTTACTCCTTAACGAATGGGGTCATGTACAGTGACCAGCTTGGTGCCGTCGGGAAAGGTGGCTTCAACCTGGATGTCGTGGATCATCTCGGCGATGCCTTCCATGACCTGATCGCGGCTGATGACGGATGCTCCGTCGCACATCAGATCTGCGACCGAAGTGCCGTCGCGCGCGCCTTCAACGACAAAATCGCTGATCAGTGCAACGGCCTCCGGGTGGTTCAGTTTGACGCCCCGTTCCAATCGGCGGCGCGCCACCATGGCGGCGGTCGCCACCAGTAATTTGTCTTTCTCCCTGGGTGTCAGTTTCATGGTCTTTCCTCTCAAATAGTCCAAAGTCGGGGCAGAGCAGCAGGCAGCCCGCCGGCGGCATGTCGGAACCCGGTCCAGAATTCTCCAAAGGCACGGCGCAACCGGGCGGGATCCTCACCGAGCCAACGCACTACCAAAACACCACCCACCACGGTGGTGGCGCAGCGAAGGCCAACCACTGGTGCATCAAGCAGTGACCGGGCGAGGTCCAGCAGGTTGGTCGGGTTATCATCGGCATAGACAACGGTGGCTTGGGCCGTGCTCCCGGCAAAACAGGCGGGGTCAGAAAAAATATCTTTGAAATTACCATCAAGATGCAGCGCGTCGGCCCATATCAATTTTCCGCCGCGCCGCACGTTCCATTCTTCGCGTAGAAATCCCCGGGAAAATCTTTCGCCGCTGGCGATGCGACCGAATACCAGAATTTCTCCGGCCAAAATTTTGCCGCCGGGCTCAAGGTTGATGGTGGTCTTGCGGGCCAGCCGTGCGCCATCAAACAGAATGGTTTCCTGCGGCAGCCATTCAAGCCAACTGTCCTGTTCAACAGACAGGAGGACGTCGATAACACTGTCTGCATCGGCGGACCGGTAAACTTTTTCTGCCGCCTGGGCCATGGCCATGGCGCTCGCACCGGGCCCTGCGGAAATGGCAATATCCAGCTTATCGCCGCCGACCAGACCGCCCGATGTGGTTACCAGCACGGCGTTTGCTATTTCGCCTGTGGGCGGGTTCGGAAACATCACCCGCAACGGGTCGCTTTGATAGAGATGATCGAGGCGCGTTTGTCCCTGCTTGCAGACAAAACCGACTTCGGCGGCACCATGAACGCCAACGCCGCCAATCGGGAATGGCTCAGACTGTAAGGTAGCGACGGACATCGGCTTCCACCATGTTGTCAGCGTTTCCAGCCAGAACTACTTCGCCCCGGTCCATAACGGCATAGGTATTTGCCAGGTCGCGGGCGAATTCAAAGTATTGCTCAACCAACAGGATAGACATGTCGCCACGGGCGGCAAGATGCTTAATTACCCGTTCGATATCCTTGATGATCGACGGTTGAATGCCTTCGGTCGGTTCATCCAGCACCAACAACCGGGGCCGGGTCACCAAGGCCCGGGCGATGGCCAATTGTTGCTGTTGGCCACCGGAAAGGTCGCCGCCACGGCGCCCCAGCATATCCCTGAGAACGGGGAAAAGCTCGAATATCTCGTCCGGGATATGGCACAGGCTTTTGGGCAGCGGGGCAAAGCCGGTGCGCAGGTTTTCTTCGACCGTCAGCAAGGCGAAAATTTCCCGTCCCTGGGGAACAAAGGCAATGCCCCTGGCGGCACGCTCATGGGGCGGCAGGTTGGTGATGTCATCGTCTTCCCAGAAAATTGTACCTTCTTTAACGGGGTGTTGGCCGACAACCGCGTTCATCAGGCTTGTTTTTCCGACGCCGTTGCGGCCCAGAACACAAGTCACCTGGCCTTTTTCGGCGGTTAAATTGACGCCCCGCAACGCTTGGCTGGCGCCGTAATAAAGATCAATTTCTTCGACCCGTAACATCCCGCCCTCCTAGCGCCCGAGATAAACTTCGATGACCTTGGGGTCGCTTTGCACCAGATCAAGAGATCCTTCGGCTAGCATCGACCCTTCGTGCAAAACCGTCACCCGGCAGTCCAGTGCGCGAACGAATTCCATATCGTGCTCGACGACGACGACCGAATGGGATTTCGTGATTTCCTTCAGCAATACAGCCGTCTGTTCGGTTTCAGCGTCGGTCATGCCCGCCGCCGGTTCATCGACCAGAAGCAGTTCCGGGTCCTGCATCAGCAACATGCCGATTTCGAGCCATTGTTTCTGTCCGTGGGAAAGCGCTCCGGCAAGCTGGTCATGACTGTCGGCCAGGTTGATGATTTCCAGCACTTCGTCGATGCGGTCTTTTTGTTCCGCCGACAAGCGGAAAAAAAGCGATTCAAAAACGCGGCGGTCTCCCTTTAGCGCCAGTTCAAGGTTTTCATCAACGCTCTGGTTTTCGAACACCGTCGGTTTTTGAAACTTGCGTCCAATTCCAAGATTGGCGATCCGCGCCTCGCCCAGCCGTGTCAGGTCAGTTTTTCCCTTAAAAAAGACCTTTCCCGTATCGGGGCGGGTCTTCCCGGTGACCACATCCATCATCGTCGTCTTGCCGGCGCCGTTGGGGCCGATGATGGCGCGCAACTCACCGGCCAGGACAAAAAAGCTGAGATCGTTCAATGCCTTGAAGCCATCGAAACTGACCGAAACGCCGTCCAGGTAAAGGATGGTGTCCGTGGGGCCCTGGTTTTTCGGTTTGGCGTTCATTCGGCTGCTCCCGGGGTGCGGGGTTTCCAGTTAGCCCAAGAAAACGACGGCAGCGAACCGACGATGCCGCGGGGCAGGAACAGGGTGGTGGCGATAAAAAGGCCGCCCAAGAAGAACAACCAGAAGTCCGGAAAGGCGCCGGTAAAGTAGCTTTTGGCGTAATTGATTAGCACCGCCCCCAGCACCGCGCCATAAAGGTGCCCGCGGCCGCCGACGGCGACCCAGATGACGATCTCGATTGAGTTGGCCGGGGTGAATTCGCTGGGATTGATGATCCCTACCTGGGGAACATAAAGCGCGCCGGCCAGCCCCGCCAGCATGGCGGAAACGACGAAGACGAATAATTTGTAATACTGGACCCGGTATCCCAGAAACCGGGTTCGGCTTTCGGCATCGCGCACGCCGATAAGAACCTGTCCCAACCGGGATGACACAATAAACCGGCAGACCGCATAGCTGGCCGCCAATGCCAGTGCGGAGGCCACAAACAACCCGGCGCGCACGCCGTTTGATTGCAGGTTAAAACCCAGCACATCCTTGAAGTCCGTCAGCCCATTGTTGCCGCCGAATCCCATGTCGTTGCGGAAAAAGGCCAGCATCAGGGCGAAGGTCATGGCCTGGGTAATAATCGACAGATACACGCCCGTTACCCGTGAGCGAAAGGCGAACCATCCGAATACGAAGGCGAGGGCACCGGGCACCAGAACCACCATGGCGGCAGCAAAGGCGAAGCTGTCAAACCCGTACCAGTACCAAGGCAGTTCTTTCCAGTTCAGGAAAACCATGAAATCAGGCAGCAGCGGATTGCCGTAAACGCCGCGGTCGCCAATCTGGCGCATCAGGTGCATGCCCATAGCGTAGCCGCCAAGGGTAAAGAAGGCACCGTGACCAAGGCTCAAAATGCCGCAATACCCCCAGATCAAATCGACGCTGAGCGCCAGCAGGGCAAAGGTCAGATACTTGCCCAACAGGCTGACCATGTAATTCGGCACGTGCAAGGGCGAGTCGGGGGAAACGGCCAAGTTCAACAGCGGCACCAGAACCGCCGATGCCGCCAGCACGCCCAGCAGCACCAACCCGCCACGATCAGCCAACAGGAAGGAGACGCCGGGAAGAGGGATGCGCGAATGTTTCATCGATCAGTTCTCCACCGCGCGGCCCTTGAGGGCAAACAAACCGCGGGGCCGTTTCTGGATAAACAGGATGATGGCGATAAGCACGAAAATCTTGGCCAGCACGGCACCCGCCATGGGCTCCAGGAACTTATTGACCAGGCCCAGGCTGAACGCCCCGACCCCGACCCCCCACAAACTACCGACACCGCCGAAGACGACGACCATGAAGCTGTCGATGATGTAGGCTTGGCCCAGGTTCGGCGAGACATTATCGATCTGGCTTAACGCCACGCCTGCGACCCCGGCAATGCCTGAGCCCAGCCCGAACGTCAGGGCGTCGATCCAGCCGGTACGGATACCCATGGAGCCTGCCATTTTGCGGTTTTGTGTAACCGCCCGCATTTTCAACCCGAATGATGTTTTGCGCATCACCAATGCCAGCAGGCCAATGACCAGCAGCGAAAATACGATGATGTAAATGCGGTTGTAGGTCAGCGCCAGGCCGCCGGTAACTTCGATAAAACCGCTCATCCACGACGGGCTGCCGACTTCGCGGTTGGTCGGCCCGAAGATGGTGCGCACCAGTTGCTGCAGCACCAGGCTAATCCCCCAGGTAGCAAGCAGGGTTTCCAGCGGGCGGCCGTAGAGAAAACGGATTATGCCGCGCTCGATGGCAATGCCGAAACTTCCTGCCACCAGAAACGCCGCCGGCACGGCAACGAACAGGGAATAGTCAAAAGCACCGGGCAGATAGGTGCGGAACAGTTCCTGGACGATGAATGTTGTATAGGCCCCCAGCATCACCAGTTCACCGTGGGCCATGTTGATCACCCCCATGACGCCAAACGTAATGGCCAGCCCGACAGCAGCCAGCAACAAGACCGAGCCCAGGCTGATGCCTTGAAAGACATTACCGACGGCATTCCACAACGCCAGGCGTTCCTCGATTTCGGTGAGGGCGAGTTGGGCGGCTTTTTTGATGCCGGCATCGGTCTCGGACGCAGCCACACTGCCTAGAAGCGCGCGAGTTTCGGGCGTGGCGCTGGATGATAGCACCTTAATGGCATCTAATCTTTTGGCGTCGTCCTTTCCGGCTAAAAGCCGTGTCGCGGCAAGGGCCAATTTGATTTTGCCCTTAACCCCGGAATCGGTTTCGCGCTTCAGCGCTTTCTCCAGTAAAGGGATCATCGCCGCCGGACGAGATTTGAAAACCGCGTCGGCGGCCTTGGCACGTTTGGCCGCATCGTTGCTGAACAGGGTCAGGCCGCCTAAAGCCCCCTTGATGATACGACGGAGCTTGTTGTTGACGCGGACCTTCTTGAGTTTACGTTTCGTCTCCTGGCCGATTTCCTTGGCCGTCAGGGGGTCGAAAAGAACGTAAACGCCGCCTTTTTTTTCCGTGATAACGACTTTTTTGTCGGATTTACGCTTGTAGAGTTTGCCTTTTAGCAAAGCTTCCAGCACCGGCACCGTGCGCTCATCACTGCTAGCGGCGATTTTATTGATAGCCGCGATTTTGGACTTGAAACTTTTACCGGCGAGTGCGGCGACATCGTCTTCAAAGCCCGCCACCGCCAATTGCGGCGCTGCAAAGACGCCGAAAGCCATGATAAAAAATATCATCAGGAAGCGCATGAATTTGGATAAGGGGAGCATCCTGATCGCCACCTGGGTTGAAGTGGATAAATTTAAAATGGGTGGAATGGCCGGGGCGCCAAATTATGCGGCGCCCCGGTATTCCCGTGAGGCGTATTTTCTTAGTTAGTGAGCGTTGCGAACTTTGGTTTTTCGCAGTTGCCGCACACCCAGGGATAGGTCCAGTCCGCGGTCAGCTTGGCGCTTTCCGGGATATAGTTGGACCAGGCATCGCCCATGACCACGCCATCGGTCTTCCAGACGGTTTCGAACTGGCCATCGGCCTGAATCTCACCGATCAGCACCGGTTTGGACAGGTGATGGTTTTTGTTCATCACCGCAATGCCGCCGGTCAGGTTTTTGACCTTCTGTCCGTACATGGCCTGGCGCACCGCGTCCACGTTCGTGGAACCAGCTTGCTTGACGGCCTGGGTCCACATTTTAAAGCCGATATAATGGGCTTCCATGGGGTCGTTGGTAACGCGCTTCTTGTCCTTGATAAAAGCCAGCCACTGTTCGATGAAGGCCTCGTTCTCAGGCGTGTCGACGCTCATGAAGTAGTTCCATGCAGCCAGATGCCCGACCAACGGCTTGGTGTCGAGGCCGGCGAGTTCTTCTTCACCGACTGAAAAGGCGACGACAGGAATGTCTTCAGCCTTGATACCCTGGTTGCCGAGCTCCTTGTAGAAGGGAACGTTGGCGTCACCGTTGATGGTGGAGACTACGGCGGTCTTTTTACCGGCAGACGCGAACTTTTTCACGTCAGCGACGATGGTCTGCCAGTCGGAATGACCAAACGGCGTGTAGTTCTCCATGATGTCGGAATCCTTGACGCCCTTGGAATGCAGGAAGGCGCGCAGGATTTTGTTGGTCGTGCGGGGATAGACGTAATCGGTTCCCAACAGCACCCAACGCTTGGCTTCGCCGCCTTCTTCACTCATCAGGTATTCGACGGCGGGAATGGCTTGCTGGTTCGGGGCAGCGCCCGTGTAGAACACGTTGCGCGAACTTTCTTCGCCCTCGTACTGAACCGGATAGAACAGCATGCCGTTCAGTTCCTCGACCACCGGCAGAACCGATTTGCGGGAAACCGACGTCCAGTTGCCGAAAATCACGTCGACCTTTTTCTTTTCGATCAGCTCGCGGGCCTTTTCCGCAAACAGCGGCCAGTTGGACGCCGGGTCGACGACGACGGCTTCAAGCTTCTTGCCTAAAAGGCCGCCTTTTTTGTTCTGGTTTTCCACCATCATCAGGATCGTGTCCTTCAAGGTGGTTTCACTGATGGCCATGGTGCCCGACAGCGAATGCAGGACGCCAACCTTGATGGTGTCCTTCGCCGCCTGGGCGCCGAAGGATAACAGTGCCGAACCGGCAAGCACGCCGGCAACGGCCAGGGAACGCAAAGTCTTGTTCATTTCAAATCGCCTCCTAGTAGGGTTGTTCGTTGCAAATAGAATCGAGCCCTTAACCGCAAGAGGCGTGCCAGATACATTCATGCCGGGAAGATTTCTTCAATCACTTGTTTCTAAAAGAAAAACTGTCGGCCACAGAAATCGGCCATCTGTCTTGGTCACACATAAAAGCCTAATTTATAAACAAATTTTTACAAATGATTAAAAATTAGGCAGCTTCTAAAGAGGTCATCTGGTGCTGTGATGAATGTCCTGTGTGGATGGCTCCCGCGTTGCAAGGACTTTTCGACGTCGTAGCGGCCAAGTCAGGTACAGTCTTGTGTCCGGCCTGTTGATGCGGTGCT
>NZAZ01000010.1 GCA_002686255.1 Rhodospirillaceae bacterium | reverse complement strand
CCCCCCGCCGATTTACCGCCGCAATAGGGTTTTCCGTCCAATCCAAAGATGTGTGAATGGCCTGTCCGATTCGCCGTTGGGCCGGAGAATCGACGGGGAATGCCGGATTCGCCTACACTTTTTCCGTCTCAAAGGAAAAGTTGGGCCCTTCGGGGATGAGTGATTCATTCCATTTTTTCAACGTGTAACCGGAATAAGACCGGAAAAACGGCAAAAAACTGGGGAAAACCGCGCCTCAGCAATTGACGCCGTTGACTTGGAGTCAGTAAACTCCCGGTTATCAGCGGGTTTCGTGGGCATGACATGAGGATTGGAGTGTCCGCTTTAACGACCCATCCCGACCACACACTTCTAATAGAGGGGGCTTTCCATTGAACAAAAATGATCTTGTCGCCGCAGTGGCGAGCCGCACTGGTTTATCGAAGGCCGATTCCGCCAAAGCCGTTGACGGCGTCGTATCATCAGTCACTTCCGCCCTTCGAGGGGGCACGGAAGTTCGACTCGTTGGCTTCGGAACCTTTAGCGTTTCGCACCGTAAAGCCACCACGGGCCGCAATCCGCGGACGGGTGAGCGAATTCAAATTGCCGCCACCAATGTGCCCAAGTTTAAGTCCGGCAAGGCATTGAAGGCGGCAGTCAACTAAGCCGTTCCAATTTCGAATTCGGTACCGGCTGCGCCCTCGGCGCAGCCGGTATTGTTTTGCCTGCGGGAAGCCGGGGGCTTGTATTCCTCTGCCCAAGGCCTGTATTTTTCATCGTGTATCCCGGCCATTTCCCGGTTTCTGATTCCGGTCCCCGTGGGGCGGTTAGCTCAGTTGGGAGAGCAACTGGTTTACATCCAGTAGGTCGGCGGTTCGAGCCCGTCACCGCCCACCACTTTACGGTTCTGGATTGGCCGCGATAGCTGTTGACACCCCTTCGGGGGTGGATACGATGCACCCCGGCCCGGAAGACCCCCCAGGGGATTCCCCAGGGACCCCCAAGGCGGGCCGGGACAATCATCGGGGGTGTAGCTCAGATTGGTTAGAGCGCCGGCCTGTCACGCCGGAGGCCGCGGGTTCGAGTCCCGTCACTCCCGCCATTTTTGCAGAAGTTTGCCCCCTTGGACCGGTTGCCGAGGGGGCTTTTCGATGAACGAATCCGGGATTTGGCCGGCGCTCAGGGCTTGATGTAGTTCCAGCCTTGTAACTGCAATTCGATCAATTCGCCGATACCGGACGAAACCATGGAAGCCTCGTCCATGATCACCAAGGTCTTGCCTTCCGCCTTTTCCATTCTTTCCTTGGTGTTGGAACAGGCATGGAAGCTCAAGCCCTCTTGAGAGGCGGCGAGTTTGGACACCCGTTCCCTCACCGGCGAAGTGTCGTCGCGAAACATATGCAGGCCCGGGCCATGGGCGATGATTCGGATTTCGATCTTTATCCCTTTCCGGCGGTAGTGCTGATAAATGTTTTCGGCGTTGTTGAGCACGTAATTCAAGCGTTCGGGGTCGTTGAAATTGACGTGAAGCGCGACCTGGCGGACCCCGCCGCCGCTTTGGGGACTGCCGGAAGCCATTATTTATCCAATGGTTAAAGGGGTTTCCATGGGCCGAAGGCTACAAGTCCCCCGGACCCCGCACAAGGCCATTCGAAAACCCGGGGTTGGGACGCGGCGGCAATAAAAAACCCCTGGGAAAGGTTGCTAAAGGTCTGAAAGTCAGGCACTTTATAGACCCTGAAACGCCGGAAGCTCTCGCNCTCCCTGGCCGTATTTCGGAAGGCTGCCGTGGATTCATTGCTCGTCGAATATCTGCCCATTCTCATCTTTATCGGTATCGCCATCGCCATCGCCGGAATTGCGGTCAGCGGGTCTTACCTTATCGCCACCCAGAAACCTGATGTGGCGAAAACGTCAACCTATGAATGCGGGTTCGATCCTTTCGACGATGCGCGCCATAAATTCGACGTCCGGTTCTATCTTGTGGCGATCCTTTTCATCATTTTCGACCTGGAAGTCGCGTTCCTGTTCCCGTGGGCGGTGGCGCTCGGGAAAATCGGTGTCTTCGGTTTCTGGTCGATGATGATTTTCCTTACAATTCTGACCATCGGATTCATATATGAATGGAGAAAGGGAGCCTTGGAATGGGAGTGACAACCAATCCCCTTGCTGGCGATGCCACGTCTTCCCCCTCCGGCACCGAACAAGAAGTCCTTCTCAAGCTGGTGACGGAAGAATTGCAGGACAAGGGTTTCGTCCTCGCCAACGTCGATAAGCTGGTCAACTGGGCGCGTACTGGCTCCCTTTGGCCGATGACCTTCGGGCTGGCGTGTTGCGCCGTGGAAATGATCCATTCCTATTGCAGCCGCTATGACCTCGACCGGTTCGGCGTCGTGCCCCGGCCCAGTCCCAGGCAATCGGACGTCATCATCGTCGCCGGAACGCTGACCAACAAAATGGCGCCGGCTTTCCGCAAGGTCTATGACCAAATGGCCGAGCCCCGGTACGTGATATCCATGGGCTCGTGCGCCAACGCCGGTGGGTATTATCATTATTCGTATTCGGTGGTCCGGGGGTGCGACCGAGTGGTGCCGGTCGATATTTACGTTCCCGGATGCCCGCCCACCGCCGAAGCCCTCGTTTACGGAATTTTGCAACTGCAAAAAAAGATCAAAAGAACCGGAATGCTCTGGCGTTGATCGGCGCCCCGGCGCCGCATCGGCCGCTATTAACCGGTAGGGTGAATCATGGACCTGGCCCTTCAAGACCTCGGCGAATACATCGTCGGCCACCTGCCCGATGAGGTGGAGGAAGATGAAATCAAGCTTGATGAACTGATCCTTTCGGCCAAGGCCGAAGGGATCATCAAGGTGCTCCACTTCCTGCGTGACGACGTCAACTGCCGGTTCAAGCAACTTGTCGATATTTGCGGCGTCGATTACCCGGACCGCTCGCCCCGGTTCGAAGTCGTCTACAACCTGTTGAGTCTGGTCAACAACAATCGCGTCCGGGTCAAAATCCGGACCGACGGGGAAACGCCGGTGCCCTCGGCGACCGGCGTCTTCAGCGCCGCCAACTGGTGGGAGCGCGAAGCCTGGGACCTGTACGGGATTTATTTCTCCGAACACCCCGACCTGCGCCGCATCCTGACCGATTACGGGTTCGAGGGCCACCCGCTACGCAAGGACTTTCCGCTTGCCGGCTACGTCGAGTTGCGCTACGACGACGAACAGAAGCGGGTCGTCTACGAGCCGGTGAAATTGACCCAGGAATACCGGGATTTCGATTTCCTCAGCCCCTGGGAAGGCGTCCAAAGGATGCTGCCGGGGGACGAGAAGGCCCTAGTTCCCGACCCCGATGGCGAAGAGGCGGGGACGGGCGGAGCCCGGACAGGGACCAAACAAGAGGCGGAAACGGGCGCCGCCGAAGACGATAAAGACGACGCCGAGGCCCCCGATAAGGAAAAGAACGCCTGATGGCCGAAACCCAAATCAGGAATTTCAATCTCAACTTCGGCCCGCAGCACCCGTCGGCCCACGGGGTGCTGCGTCTGGTTCTGGAAATGGACGGCGAGATCATCGAACGGGCCGACCCCCATATCGGGCTTTTGCACCGGGGCACGGAAAAGCTGATCGAACACAAAAACTATTTGCAGGCGGTTCCCTATTTCGACCGCCTCGATTACGTCTCGCCGCAAAACCAGGAGCACGCCTTTGCCCTCGCGGTGGAGAAACTGCTGGGCCTCGAGGTGCCGCCCCGGGGCCAGGCCCTGAGGGTGCTATTCGCCGAAATCGGCAGGGTGCTCAACCACATCTTTACGGTTTGCGCCTACGCCATGGATACCGGCGCCATGACGCCGATGCTGTGGATGTTCGAGGAACGCGAAAAACTGATGGAATTTTGCGAGCGCGCCTCGGGCGCGCGCATGCATATGAACTACTTCCGGCCCGGCGGCGTCGCCTTCGACGTGCCACCCGAATTGCTCGATGATATCGCGGCCTGGGCCGAAACCTTCCCCAAGCTGATCGATGACTGCGAAACCCTGCTGACCGAAAACCGGATCTTCAAACAACGAACCGTGGATATCGGCGTCATTACCGCCGAACAATGCTTCGACTGGGGGTTCACCGGCCCCAATCTCCGCGCCGCCGGCGTTCCGTGGGACCTGCGCAAGGCCCAGCCCTACGACGGCTACGAGAGCTTCGATTTCGACATTCCCATCGGCAAGCACGGCGATTGTTACGACCGTTATCTGCTCCGCATCCACGAAATGCGCCAAAGCCTGCGGATCATCGATCAATGCCTCGGCGACATGCCGGGCGGCCCATGCAAATCCGATGACCGAAAGATTACGCCGCCCAGCCGCGCCGACATGAAGAATTCCATGGAGGCGCTGATCCACCACTTCAAGCTCTACACCGAGGGCTATCACGTTCCCGCCGGCGAAACCTACACCGCGGTCGAGGCGCCGAAAGGCGAATTCGCCGTTTATCTCGTTTCCGACGGCACCAACAAACCCTACCGCTGCAAGATACGCGCCCCGGGCTTCGCCCACCTGCAGGCGATGGAGCTTCTGTCTAAGGGCCACATGCTTGCCGATGTGGTGGCCAACATCGGCTCGCTCGATGTCGTGTTTGGGGAAATCGACCGATGACCGGTTCCCCTCAAGGCATCAACCAGCCCGAAACTTTCGAGTTCGATGCCGGCAACCTGAAATTTGCGAAGGCGATCGTCGCCAAGTACCCCGAAGGCTGGCAGGCCAGCGCCGTGATGCCGCTTCTCGACCTGGCGCAACACCAAAGCGGCGGCTGGTTGCCGAAAGCGGCCATGGACACCGTCGCCGGAATGTTGGATATGCCGCCGATCCGGGTTTACGAGGTCGCCACCTTCTACACCATGTACAACCTGAAACCGGTCGGCAAACATCACGTTCAGGTGTGCACCAACCTGCCGTGCTGGCTTCGCGGTTCGGATGCCGTCGCCGGCGCCTGCAGGAAATTCCTCGGCATCGATTTCGGCATGACCACCGAGGACGGTATGTTCACCTTGTCAGAGGTCGAATGCCTTGGCGCCTGCGTCAACGCGCCGATGATGCAGATCGGCGACGATTATTACGAGGATCTGGATTCCGTCTTCGCCGAGGAAATCCTTGAAGCGCTGAAGGCCGGCGAAACCCCCAAACCGGGCTCGCAGACGGGCCGCCACACCTGCGAGCCGGCGGGCGGCCTGACGGTGCTGCAAGAGGCGGGGACGGGCGGAGCCCGGACAGGGACCAAACAAGAGGCGGGGACGGGCCCAGGGGGTTCGGGGGACACCCCCGTCCCCAAGGCCCGGACAGGGACCAAACAAAAAACGGTGAAGGGGAACGGGAAATAACCATGCTGCACGACAAGGACCGCATCTTCACCAACATCTACGGCCTTAAGGACACCAGCCTCAAGGGCGCCAAGAAGCTCGGCGACTGGTCGAGGACGAAATCGATTCTGGCCAAGGGGCGCGAAAAGATCATCGACGAGATCAGGGAATCGGACCTTCGCGGGCGCGGCGGCGCCGGCTTCGGGACCGGCATGAAATGGTCGTTCATGCCCAAGGAGGTCACGGAAAGGCCCCATTACCTTGTCGTCAACGCCGACGAGGGCGAGCCCGGCACCTGCAAGGACCGAGAGATCCTGCGCAACGAACCCCACAAGCTGATCGAAGGGGCATTGGTGGCTTCGTTCGCCATCGGCGCCCATGCCGCCTACTGCTATGTCCGGGGCGAGTTTTTCCGTGAGACCGAGGCCTTGCAACGGGCCGTCGACGAAGCCTACGCCGCCGGCCTGATCGGCGACAACGCGTGCAAGTCCGGCTACAAGTTCGATTTTTACATCCACCGGGGCATGGGGGCCTACATCTGCGGCGAGGAAACGGGCCTGATCGAAAGCCTGGAGGGCAAGAAAGGCCAGCCGCGCCTGAAACCGCCGTTCCCCGCCAGCGTCGGCCTCTATGGTTGTCCGACGACGGTCAACAACGTCGAATCCATCGCCGTCACGCCGACGATCCTGCGCCGCGGCGCCGAATGGTTCGCCGGCCTGGGCAAACCCAACAACACCGGCACCAAGCTTTTCAACATTTCCGGCCACGTCAACCAGCCATGCACGGTGGAAGAGGAAATGGGGGTGCCGCTGAAGGAGCTGATCGAAAAACACGCCGGCGGCGTGCGCGGCGGCTGGGACAACCTGCAGGCCGTCATCCCCGGCGGCGCCTCGGTGCCGATGCTGCCGAAGGACATCTGCGACACCGTGCACATGGATTTCGATTCCTTGGGCGAGGTCAAATCGGGGCTCGGCACGGCGGCGGTGATGGTCATGGACAACTCCACCGACCTGGTGCGCGCCATTTGCCGGCTGTCGCGCTTCTACATGCACGAAAGCTGCGGCCAATGCACGCCGTGCCGCGAAGGCACCGGCTGGATGTGGCGGATGATGGAGCGCCTGGCCACCGGCGACGCCCGCATCGAGGAAATCGACCTTCTGGAGGAAGTCACGCGACAGGTCGAAGGCCACACTATCTGCGCGCTGGGCGATGCGGCGGCGTGGCCGATCCAGGGCTTGTTGCGGCACTACCGCCCGCAATTGGAACAACGAATCGCCGACCGCCAGGCGATGGACACCGAGGCCGCCTGAAAGCGGACCGGAAACGGATTGACGAAGATGCCAAAACTGACCATCGACGGCACGGAAATCGAAGTCGAATCCGGATTGACGGTGTTGCAGGCCTGTGAGCAGGCGGGGATCGAAATCCCCCGGTTCTGTTATCACGAACGGCTTTCCATAGCCGGCAACTGCCGCATGTGCCTGGTCGAAATGGAAAGATCGCCCAAGCTCATTGCGTCGTGCGCCATGCCGGCGGCCGACGGCATGGTTATCCATACCGATACCCCGGAAATACGGAAAATGCGCAAGGGGGTGATGGAATTCCTGCTCATCAACCATCCGCTCGACTGCCCGATCTGCGACCAGGGCGGCGAATGCGACCTCCAGGATCAGGCCATGGGGTACGGGTTCGACCGCAGCCGCTACCAGGAAAACAAGCGCGCCGTCGAAAACAAGGACTTCGGCCCCTTGATCAAGACCATCATGACGCGGTGTATCCATTGCACGCGGTGTATCCGCTTCGCCACCGAGATCGCCGGGGTGCCGGAACTGGGCGCCACCGGGCGGGGCGAAAGCATGGAAGTCGGCACCTACGTCGAAAAGGCGCTGACGTCGGAACTGTCCGGCAACATGATCGACCTGTGCCCGGTCGGGGCGCTGACGTCGGGGCCTTATGCCTATACGGCCCGGTCGTGGGAGTTGGAAAAGACCGAATCCATCGACACCATGGACGCCGTCGGCTCGGCCATCCGGGTCGATACCCGCGGCTCCGAAGTCATGCGAATTCTGCCGCGCCTGAACGAAGACGTGAACGAGGAATGGATATCCGACAAGACCCGCTTTGCCTGTGACGGGCTCCGGCGGCAACGGATCGACCGGCCCTATGTGCGGCGAAACGGAAAGCTGTTGCCGGTTTCCTGGGATGACGCCTTCACCGCCATCGCCGACAGGATCAAGACCGTGGACGGCGGCCGCATCGCCGCCATCGCCGGCGACATGGCCGATTGTGAATCGATGATGGCGCTTAAGGACCTGATGACGGCGTTGGGCTCGCCCAACACGGATTGCCGCCAGGACGGCGCCAAGCTGGATCCGTCTTGCCGCTCGGGCTACCTGTTCAACACCACCATCCAGGGCATCGAACAAGCCGACGCCTGCCTTTTGATCGGCGCCAACCCGCGCTATGAGGCCCCGGTATTGAATGCCCGGCTTCGCAAGCGCTGGACGATGGGCGGGTTCTCCGTTGCCGTCGTCGGGCCCGGCGAAGACCTGACTTACGATTATCAACTCCTGGGTGCCGGTCCCGATGCCCTGAAATCCATCGCCAGCGGCCGCCATGACTTCGCCAAGGTCCTGAAAGCGGCCGAAAGGCCGATGCTGATTCTGGGCCAGGGGGCGCTCACCCGGGACGACGGGGCCGAGATTCTTGGCTTTGCCCGCAGGATCGCCGAAGGCTGCGGCATGATCGACGCCAAAAGGGGATGGAACGGTTTCAACGTGCTGCACACCGCCGCCGCCCGGGTCGGCGGGTTGGACCTGGGCTTCGTCCCCGGAAAGGGAGGGCGCGACACCTCGGGCATTGTCGATGGCGCCGGCGACGGCGGCATCGAAGTCGTCTATTTGCTCGGCGCCGACGAGATCGATACCGCCCGCCTCGGCGGCGCCTTCGTCATCTATCAGGGCCACCACGGCGACCGGGGCGCGCACCGGGCCGACGTCATCCTGCCCGGGGCCGCTTATACGGAAAAGAACGCCACCTACGTCAACACCGAAGGCCGCGTCCAACAGGCCCAGCGGGCGGCGTTCCCGCCCGGCGACGCACGCGAGGACTGGGCCGTCATCCGGGCGTTGTCCGATGTCTTGGGCCAACCCTTGCCGTACGACGATCTGAAGATGGTCCGCGGCCGCCTGGTGGACGCCAATTCGGTGTTCCTCAACGTCGACGAGATCACGCCGGCCCCTTGGGGAGACTTCGGCAAGGAAGGCAAGCCATCCTCGGCGCCGTTGCGTTCGCCGATTGATAATTTCTACATGACCGACCCGATCAGCCGAGCCTCGGCGACCATGGCCGCGTGCACCGAACAATTCGGCGGCGGCACGGGGAAAAAGACCGGAACCGATGGCTGATCCTTGGCTGCAACTTTGGCCCCAACTGTGGGGCGGATACATCTGGCCGGCGGCCTGGATCGTCATCAAGATCGTCGTCATCGTCGCGCCGGTGCTTTTGTCGGTGGCCTACCTGACCTATGTCGAGCGCAAGGTCATCGGCGCCATGCACCTTCGGCGCGGGCCCAACGTCGTCGGCCCGTTCGGGCTGTTGCAGCCGATCGCCGACGGGTTGAAGCTGTTCGTCAAGGAAACGGTCATTCCGTCCGGCGCCAACCGCGGTGTTTTCATCGCCGCGCCCTGCGTGACCTTTATTCTGGCGTTGATCGCCTGGGCCGTGATCCCCTTCGGCGATGGCCTGGTGCTGGCCAACATCAACGTCGGCATCCTTTACCTGTTCGCCGTCTCGTCGCTGGGCGTCTACGGCGTCCTGATGGCCGGCTGGGCGTCCAATTCGCGCTATGCCTTCCTGGGCGCGTTGCGTTCGGCGGCGCAGATGGTGTCTTACGAGATCTCCATGGGCTTCATCATCATCACCGTGCTGCTGGTGGCGGGTTCGCTGAACCTGTCGGACATCGTGCGCGCGCAAAAGGACGTCTGGTTCGTGGTGCCGCTGTTCCCGATGGCGGTGATCTTCTTTATCTCGACCCTTGCCGAAACCAACCGCCACCCCTTCGACCTGCCGGAAGCCGAGGCCGAACTGGTGGCCGGTTACAACGTCGAGTATTCGGCGATGACGTTCGCGCTGTTCTTCCTCGGCGAATACGCCAACATGATCCTGATGGCCGCCATGACCACGGTGCTGTTCCTGGGCGGCTGGCTGCCGCCGATGGACATCGTTCCCTTTACCCTGATACCGGGGCCGGTGTGGTTCGCGTTCAAGATCGCGGCGGTGCTGTTCATTTTCCTGTGGGTGCGGGCGACTTTCCCCCGCTACCGCTACGATCAGTTGATGCGCCTCGGCTGGAAAGTGTTTCTGCCGATTTCCCTGGCCGCCGTGGCCATCGTCGGCGCCGCCGTGGTGGTCTTCGATCTGTCGCCGGTGGCCGGTTAGAGAAGGCGGAGGGCAATGAGCTTCATCAGACGCAAACTCAGAACCGCCGTTTTGGGCGAACTGGTCCTCGGCATGGCGTTGACGTTCCGCTACATGTTCCGCAAGAAGGTGACCATCAACTACCCCTTCGAGAAAGGCCCCTTGAGCCCCCGCTTCCGGGGCGAACATGCGCTCAGGCGTTATGCCAACGGCGAGGAACGCTGCGTCGCATGCAAGCTGTGCGAAGCCATATGCCCGGCCCAGGCCATCACCATCGAGGCCGAACCCCGCGCCGACGGATCGCGCCGCACCACGCGTTATGACATCGACATGGTGAAGTGCATTTACTGCGGGCTTTGCGAGGAGGCCTGTCCGGTGGACGCCATCGTCGAGGGGCCGAATTTCGAGTTCGCGACGGAGACCCGCGAAGAGCTTTTGTACGACAAGGAAAAGCTGCTCGCCAACGGCAACCGCTGGGAGACGGAAATCGCCGAACGTCTGCGCGCCGACGCGGCTTACCGGTAGGGACGGACGGGGGAGCTGAAGTTTTAAGATGATACAGGCTCTGGCATTCTACATGTTCGCGTTGATCACCGTGGCTTCCGCGGTGATGGTCATTTCGGCGCGCAACCCCGTCCATTCGGTGTTGTTCCTGATCCTGGCGTTTTTCAGTTCGGCCGGGCTGTTCGTTCTTTTGGGCGCCGAATTCCTGGCCATGATCCTTGTCATCGTCTACGTCGGCGCGGTGGCGGTGCTGTTCATGTTCGTGGTCATGATGCTGGACATCAATTTCGTCGAACTGCGCCAGGGGTTCCTGCAATACCTGCCGCTGGGCGCCATCATCGGCCTGTTGATGCTGGCGGAATTGCTTGTCGTCGTCGGCGGCCAGGCCATGATACCGGAAACCGCGGCGGGCGGATCGGCACTGGTCCCGCCCGCCGCCGTCACCAATACCGAGGCCCTGGGCGCGTTGATCTATACCCACTACATCTATCTGTTCCAGGCCGCGGGGATGGTCCTGTTGGTCGCCATGATCGGCGCCATCGTCCTGACGCACCGGACCCGCGAGGGGGTGCGCAAGCAGCGCATCGCCGATCAGATCGCGCGCCGCGCCGAAGAAACGACCGAGCTCGTCAAGGTCGAACCGGGGAAGGGAATCTGATGTTCGAGATCGGCCTTTCCCATTACCTCAGCGTCGCCGCGATCCTGTTCACGCTCGGCATCCTGGGCATCTTCCTCAACCGCAAGAACGTCATCGTCATCCTGATGTCGGTGGAACTGATTCTGCTGGCGGTCAATATCAATCTGGTCGCCTTCTCGGCCCATCTGAACGATCTGGTGGGGCAAATCTTCGCCATGTTCGTGCTTACCGTGGCGGCGGCCGAGGCCGCCATCGGCCTCGCCATCCTGATGGTCTATTTCCGCAACCGCGGCTCCATCGCCGTCGAAGACATCAACATGATGAAGGGGTAGGGGAATGTTCGAAACCATCGCCGTCCTCCTGCCGCTTGCCGGCGCCTTCATCGCCGGCATGTTGGCGTTTGTCCGTCTCGGCGACGAAAAGAAACAGGGCCGCGTCGATAGCGCCGCCCAATGGGTGACCTGCGGCGCCCTGGTTCTCGCGGCGGTGTTCGCCGGGATCGTGTTTTGGGACGTCGTCATGGGCCAGAACCCACGCACGGTGGAGCTGTTCACCTGGATCGATTCCGGGGCCCTGGAAGTCAGCTGGGCGATCAAGATGGACACCCTGTCGTCGGTGATGCTGTTCATGGTCACCACCGTGTCGGCGGTGATCCACATCTATTCCATCGGCTACATGCACCATGACCCCGGCGTCCCCCGGTTCATGGCTTATTTGAGCCTGTTCACCTTCTTCATGCTGATGCTGGTGTCGGCCGACAACCTGGTGCAGCTTTTCTTCGGCTGGGAAGGGGTGGGCTTGTGTTCGTACCTGCTGATCGGGTTCTGGTACGACCGCCCGGCGGCCAACGCCGCCGCCATCAAGGCCTTCGTCGTCAACCGGGTCGGCGATTTCGGGTTCGCGCTCGGCATCTTCGCCATCTTCGTGCTGTTCGAGACCGTCGATTACGACACCATCTTCGCCGCCGCGCCGGACAAGGCGGGGGCGATGCTGCAAGTGTTCGGCTTCGAATTCAACGCCATCACGGTGAGCACGGTGCTGCTGTTCATCGGCGCCATGGGCAAATCGGCGCAATTGGGGCTTCACACCTGGCTGCCGGACGCCATGGAAGGCCCGACCCCGGTGTCGGCCCTGATCCATGCCGCGACCATGGTCACCGCCGGCGTCTTCATGGTCGTCCGGATGTCGCCGCTGTTCGAATATTCCGATACCGCGCTGATGATGGTCACCGTCGTCGGCGCGTCGACGGCGATCGTCACCGCCACCATCGCCTGCGTGCAGAACGACATCAAGCGGGTGATCGCCTATTCCACCTGTTCGCAATTGGGATACATGTTCTTCGCCGCCGGCGTGTCGGCGTATTCGGCCGGCATTTTCCACCTCGTCACCCACGCCTTTTTCAAGGCCCTGTTGTTCCTCGGCGCCGGCTCGGTCATTCACGCCATGTCCGCCGAACAGGACATGCGCAAGATGGGCGGGCTGTGGCGGCTGATTCCGGTGACCTATGCGCTGATGTGGATCGGCTCGCTGGCCTTGGCCGGCATCTGGCCGTTCGCCGGTTATTTCTCCAAGGACGTGATGCTGGAAGCCGCCTACGCCGCCGGCACCGGGGCCGGGGGGTATGCCTTCTGGCTCGGCATCGCGGCGGCGTTCCTGACCGCGTTTTATTCCTGGCGGCTGCTGCTGATGACTTTCCACGGGGCGCCCCGGGCCGACAAAAAAGTCATGGCCCAGGCCCACGAAAGCCCGAAGGTCATGATCCTGCCGCTGTTCGTGCTGGCGGCGGGGGCCATGTTCATGGGCTATATCGGTTACGAAAGCTTCGTCGGCCCCGGGGCCGGGGAATTCTGGGGCGAGTCGATCCTGGTCCTGGCCGGCCACCCGGCGCTCGAAGCCGCCGACGGCGTTCCGGTCTGGGTCAAATACATGCCGCTGGTGGTCGGCGTCGCCGGGATCGGGCTGGCCTATGTGCTGTATATGCTGGCGCCCGCCCTGCCGGCCCTGATTGCCGGGCGGTTCCAGGCCCTTTACCGGTTCCTGCTCAACAAATGGTACTTCGACGAGCTCTATGACCTGTTGTTCGTGCGCCCGGCCTTTTATCTCGGACGCGGGTTCTGGAAGACCGGCGACGGGTCGCTGATCGACGGCGTCGGGCCGGACGGGATATCGGCCGCGGTGCTGAACCTGGCGCGCCGCGCCGGGGCGCTGCAGACCGGCTACCTTTACCATTACGCATTCGCCATGCTCACCGGCGTCGTTGTCCTGGTGACATGGTATTTGTTCCAGCATTAGGGGACGGGCCGCCATGCAGAACTTCCCCCTGTTGTCGCTTCTGACCTTCCTGCCGTTGGTCGGCGCGCTGCTGATCCTGGTGCTGGCGCGCGGCGACGAGGCCGTGGTGACGCGGAATTCCCGGTGGACGGCGTTGTGGACGTCGGCGATCAATTTCGTATTGTCGCTGTTCATTTGGGTCCATTTCGACACCGCCACCGCCGATTTCCAGTTCGTCGAATACGCGGTTTGGATGCCGGCCTTCAACATCAACTATAAAATGGGGGTCGACGGCATTTCCATGCTGTTCGTGCTGTTGACGACCCTGTTGACCCCGATTTGCGTGCTGTCGAGCTGGGAATGCATCCAGAACCGGGTCAAGGAATACATGATCTCGTTCCTGGTGCTGGAAACCTTCATGATCGGCATGTTCTGCGCGCTCGACATGGTGGTTTTCTATATTTTCTTCGAGGCGGTGCTGATCCCGATGTTCGTGATCATCGGCGTCTGGGGCGGGCCGCAAAGGGTTTACGCGGCTTTCAAGCTGTTCCTGTACACGCTTTTGGGCTCGGTGTTGCTGCTGCTGGCGTTGCTGGCCATGTATTTCACCACCGGCTCCACCGACATCCCGACCCTGATGGCGTACCGCTTCCCGGTCGAAATGCAGGCCTGGTTGTGGCTCGCTTTCTTCGCTTCCTTCGCGGTCAAGATCCCGATGTGGCCGGTTCATACGTGGCTTCCCGACGCCCATGTGGAGGCCCCGACCGCGGGCTCGGTGATCCTGGCGGCGGTGCTGTTGAAATTCGGCGGCTACGGGTTCCTGCGTTTTTCGCTGCCCATGTTCCCCGAGGCGTCGGTCATGTTCACGCCGTTGATCTACACGCTCTCCATCGTCGCCATTGTCTACACCTCGCTGGTGGCGCTGGCCCAGGAAGACATGAAAAAACTGATCGCCTATTCGTCGGTCGCCCACATGGGCTTCGTCACCATCGGCACCTTTACGTTGACGGTCCAGGGCGTCGAAGGCGCGATTTACCAGATGCTTGCCCATGGCATCGTGTCGGCGGCGCTGTTCCTGATCGTCGGCGTCGTCTATGACCGCATCCATTCGCGCGAGATTTCGGCCTACGGCGGCCTGGTCCACCGGATGCCGGCCTATTCGATGATATTCATGCTGTTCATGCTGGCCTCGGTGGGGCTGCCGGGCACCGCCGGGTTCGTCGGCGAGTTCCTGATCCTGGTCGGCGCCTTCAAGGTCAACACCTGGGTCGCCGCCCTGGCGACGACGGGGTTGATCCTGAGTGTCGCCTATATGCTCTACCTCTACCGGCGGGTGATTTTCGGCAAACTGACCAAGGACAGCCTGGCCGCCGTCCTCGACATGAACGCCCGCGAGATCGCCGTTTTCGCGCCGCTGGTGGTGCTGGTCATTTTCATGGGCGTCTATCCGGGACCGTTCCTGGAAGTCATGCACGTTTCCGTGACCAACCTGTTGAGCCAGGTCGACACGGCCTTGAACGCCGGCCAGGCCATCGCCGTGGCCGGCCGTTAGGGTAGGGAAGCGAACGCCATGGCAGAAGTCCCGAACGTCGTCCCGGCCCTGCCGGAACTTTTCCTCGCTTCGGCAATCATGGCGATGCTGATGTTGGGCGTTTTCCAACCCTGGGACACCGCCGAAAAGGAGGTAAAGGCGTCGCGGTTGATTTCGTTCCTTTCCATCATCACCCTGATTCTGGCGGCGTTGCTGGTCTCGACGCTTTCCGGCGGGCGGCTGGTGACGTTCCAGAACATGTTCGTCAGCGATCCCTTCGCCGTTTACAGCAAGATCCTGGTGCTGATCGGATCGGCGCTGGCGATCGTCATTTCCCAGGGCTTTATCGAGCGCCACGCCATGGCCCGGTTCGAATATTCGATCCTCATCGTCTTCGCCACGCTCGGCATGATGATGATGATTTCGGCCAACGACCTGATCGCCCTTTACCTCGGCCTGGAAATGCAGTCGCTGTCGCTTTACGTGATCGCGGCGTTCCAGCGCGACGACACGCGGTCCACCGAAGCCGGGCTCAAATATTTTGTCCTCGGCGCGTTGGCGTCGGGGATGCTGCTTTACGGGGCGTCGTTGATCTACGGCTTCGCCGGAACCACGAATTTCGACCAACTGGCCCAGCTCTTCCACGGCGGCGGCGAGACAGAAGTCAATATCGGCATCATCTTCGGCATCGTCTTCATCCTGGCCGGGCTCGCCTTCAAGGTGTCGGCGGTGCCTTTCCACATGTGGACCCCGGACGTATACGAAGGCGCGCCGACGCCCGTCACCGCCTTCTTTTCCGTGGCCCCCAAGATCGCGGCGCTGGCGCTTTTCATCCGCGTCATGATCGGGCCGTTCGGCGGCCTGGTGGGGGAATGGCAGCAGATCGTCGTCTTCGTGTCGATGGCGTCCATGGTCTTGGGCGCCTTCGCCGCCATCAACCAACGCAACATCAAGCGCCTGATGGCCTATAGCTCCATCGGCCATGTCGGCTATGCCCTTATCGGCCTTGCCGCCGGCGGCGAGACCGGCGTTCGCGGCACGCTGATCTATCTCGCCATCTATCTGGCCATGAACATCGGCGCCTTCGCCTGCATCCTGTGCATGCGCCGGGGCGATCGCATGGTCGAAGGCATCGACGACCTGGCCGGGCTGGGCAAGACCCATCCCATGCTGGCGTTGGGCCTCGTCGTCTTCATGTTTTCCATGGCCGGCATTCCGCCGCTGGCAGGCTTCTTCGGCAAACTTTACATCTTCCTCGCCGCCATCGAGGCGGGACTCTATGCCCTCGCCGTCGTCGGCGTCCTGACCAGCGTCGTCGCCGCCTTCTATTACCTTCGCATCGTGCAGATGGTGTATTTCGAGGAGCCGGACGATCCCTTGGACAAGCCCGTCAGCCGGGACCTGGGTCTGGTTATCGCCGCCGCCGGTCTGGTGATCGTTCTGTTTTTCGTCTATCCGACGCCGATCCTGAACGGAGCCGCGGCGGCCGCCGCGTCGCTGTTTGCCGGGTAATTTCTCTCCCATGCGCGAACCTTCCCTTCCCTCCGTCTATCGATTGGTGACCCTCGATACCGTCGACAGCACCAACACCGAAGCCAAGCGCCTGGCCGCCGAAGGCGAGGAAAAAGCTCCCGACGGCACGCTGGTTTGGGCCAAGGAGCAGACCGACGGCCACGGACGGCGGGGCCGCAAATGGCACAGCCCGCCTGGGAATCTTTATTGTTCGTTGATCCTGCGCCCGGACGTGGCGGCGGCGAAGGCGGCGGAGTTGAGCTTCGTCGCCGGGCTGGCGATTTTCGACGCCTTGGGAAGCGTCGGCGAACCCGGTCATCAGGTGCACTTGAAATGGCCCAACGACGTGCTGTTGAACGACCGTAAAGTGGCCGGACTTTTGCTGGAGACCGAAACCGGCGGTGATGAAATCCCCGACTGGGTGGTCCTGGGCTTAGGCGTCAACGTCGGCGTCTTTCCCGGTGACACGGATTTCCCGGCGACGTCGTTCCGGGCCGAGCAATGGCCGGCGACGGAAGTCGACTGCCTGGAATCCTTCTGCCGTCATTTCATGTTGTGGTCGGGGAAGTGGCTGGAAGAGGGATTTGAGCCGATCCGCAAGAACTGGCTGCAGCGCTGTCATGGTCAGGGCGAAGAGATAGAGGTCCGCCTGGACAATGAAACCGTGAAAGGCGTTTTCACCGATCTCGACGAAAACGGGGCTTTGTTGCTGAAAACCGCGGACGGCGAGCGTAGGATCACCGCCGGCGATGTGTTTTTTGCCGAAGCGTAAGGGGCCGTCATGCTGCTCGCCATAGATTCCGGGAGCACCAACATCGTCTTTGCCGTCTTTGACGATGAAGGCGCGGTCAGGGGGGAATGGCGCTCGTCATCCCACACCGACCGCACGGCGGACGAGTTCGGGGTCTGGCTCCAACAATTAATGAAATCCGCCAACCTGACCCCGGCCGATATCACCGCGTCGATCATCGCCTCCGTGGTCCCGGCGACGCTGTTCAGCCTGAAAACCTTGTGCCGGGATTATTTCGACTGCGATCCACTGATCGTCGGCGAGGACGGCGTCGATTTGGGACTCAAGATACTCATCGACCGGCCCGACGACGTCGGCGCCGACCGCTTGGTCAACGCCATCGCCGCCCATCAAAAATACGGCGGTCCATTGATCGTCGTCGATTTCGGCACCGCGACCACCTTCGATATCATCGACGCGGACGGCAATTACATCGGCGGCGTCATTGCCCCGGGGGTGAATTTGTCATTGGAGGCGCTGCACATGGCGGCGGCGCAACTGCCGCGCGTCGGCATCCGGCGGACGGAAAAGGTCACCGGCAAGAGCACCGTCGAAGCCATGCAGTCGGGCATCTATTGGGGCTACGTTTCCATGATCGAGGGCCTGGTCAGGCGGCTCGGCGACGAACACGGCGTCGAGATGGAGGTCATCGCCACCGGCGGCCTGGCGGATTTGTTCACCGGCGCCACCGGCTGCATCAACCATTCGGACCCGGACCTGATCCTGCGTGGTCTTCTGGCCCTTTACCGTCAAAATTCATGAGCCCCGGCAAAACCGGCGAATTGGTGTTCGTGGCCCTCGGCGGCGCCGGCGAAATCGGCATGAACCTCAACCTTTACGGCCTCGGGCCGGCCGGGAAAGAGACCTGGGTCATGGTCGATCTGGGCGTCACCTTCGGCGCCGGGCAGGTGCCGGGCGTCGACGTGATCCTGCCCGATCCAGAATTCATTGCCGGGCACCGGGACCGGTTGGCGGGGCTGGTGCTGACCCACGCCCACGAAGACCACCTGGGCGCGGTGCCGTATCTTTGGCAACGCCTTCAGTGCCCGGTCTATGCGACGCCGTTCACCATTTCGATCCTTAAACGTAAACTCGCGGAAACCGGCTTCGCCGATGAGGTGGAGATCATCGAGGTGCCCCTGGGCGGGCGTTTCACGGTCGGGCCTTTCGACATGGAGCTGATAACCCTTACCCATTCGATCCCGGAACCCAACGCCATCGCCATCCGCACGCCCTTGGGCACCGTGCTTCACACCGGCGACTGGAAATTCGACCCCGGCCCGGTGGTCGGCGACACCGCCGACGTGGAGGCGCTCAAACGGCTCGGCGACGAGGGCGTATTGGCGCTGGTCTGTGATTCGACCAACGTCTTCGACCCCGGCGAATCCGGATCCGAGGCCGATTTGCTTAAAAGCCTTACCGAGCTTATCGCGGCGGCCGAAGGCCGGGTCGCCGTCGCCTGTTTCGCCTCCAATGTCGCCCGCCTGGAAACCATCGCCAAGGCGGCCCGGGCCAACGGCCGCGACGTCGTTCTGGCGGGCCGCTCGCTGGTCCGGATCAACGATGCGGCGCGGGAAAACGGTTATCTGGCCGACGTTCCCGCCTTCCTGGACGAAGAGGACGCCGGCCACCTGCCCGAAGACAAGGCCGTGATCGTCTGCACCGGCAGCCAGGGAGAACCGCGCGCCGCGCTGTTGCGGATCGCCAACGACGACCATCCCAACGTGACCCTGGGCGAAGGCGATATGGTCATCTTCTCGGCCCGCATCATTCCCGGCAACGAAGCAGCCATCGGGCGGCTTCACAATCAGTTGGTCCGCCGCGGCATCCGGGTTGTCGACACCACGGACCATTTCGTCCATGTCTCGGGTCACCCGGCCCGGGACGAACTGGCCCGCATGTATCAATTGTCGAGGCCGAAGCTGGCGCTTCCGGTCCATGGCGAGCTCCGCCACCTGCGGGAACACGCCCGGTTGGCCCTGGAATGCCAGGTGCCGGCGGCCATCGCCGCCGAAAACGGCGCCATGATCCGCCTCGGGCCCGGAAAGCCGGAAATCACCGGCGCCGTTCCCGTCGGCAGGCTGGCGGCGGACGGCAACCGCCTGGTGCCCATGGACGGCGAATTGATTCGCGGCCGAACCCGCACCGTCTATAACGGCGCCGCCGTCGTCACCGTGGTCCTCGACGGCTCCGGCGGATTGGCCGCCGAACCCGAACTTTCGCCCATCGCCCTGTTGGAGTCGGGCGAAGACCCTATCGCCGACGAGGCCAGGGAAGCGGCCCGGGCCGCCGTCGGGGGATTGAAGGCGAAGCAGCGGGGCGACGACGAAACGGTGCGCGAAGCCGTTCGTATTGCGGTCCGGCGCAGTTTCCGCAAGAGTCTGGACAAGAACCCGGTGATCACCGTGCATCTGTTCCGGGTTAGGGAAAAAGAGGGTCCATGATCGGAAAGCTCAATCACGTCGCCATCGCCGTGCCCGACCTGGGCGCCGCGGCGGCGGTCTACCGGGACACGCTCGGCGCCCGGGTTTCGGAGGCCGAGGCGCTGCCGGAGCACGGGGTGACGGTGGTGTTCGTGGACCTGGGCAATACCCGGGTCGAATTGCTGGAGCCCCTCGGCGAAAGCTCACCGATCGCCGGGTTCCTGGAAAAAAACCCGACCGGGGGCATGCATCACGTCTGTTACCAGGTCGATGACATCCTCAAAGCCCGCGACAAACTCAAAGACCAGGGCGTCCGTGTGCTTGGCGACGGCGAGCCGGAAACGGGGGCGCATGGCAAGCCGGTCCTGTTCCTGCATCCGAAGGACTTCGCCGGCACCCTGATCGAACTGGAACAGGCTTAACCATGTATTGGGCCACCGGTCTCGCCACTTACGCCATCATCTGGTGGCTGGTCATGTTCATGGTTCTGCCGTGGGGGGTACGGCGCATCGAGCCCGAGGACCTGGGCGAAGGGGACGACCCCGGGGCGCCGGAAAATCCCCGAATGCTGATCAAGGTCGCCGTCACCACGGTGGTCTCGGGCGTGATCTTCGGGCTGGTTTACCTGATCGTCATCTCGGGTGTGATTTCGTTCAGGGTTTGAGCGCGATATGAGCTGGTACTGCGACGTGGCGCCCGGAAACCCCGTCCACGAGTCCTATCACGACAACGAATACGGCTTTCCCTTGACCGACGAACGCGCCTTGTTCGAATTGCAGTCCCTGGAGCTGTTCCAGGCCGGGCTGTCGTGGGAAATCGTGCTCAAGAAACGCCCGACCACGGTCAAGGCCTTCGACAACTTCGACGTCGATACGGTCGCCGCCTACGGCAAAAGGGACTTAAGAAGGCTGTTGAAGGACCCCGGGATCATCCGTAACCGGCTCAAGGTCAATTCCATCATCGACAACGCGGGCAGGGTGATTGCGCTGCGTGACAGCCACGGCGGCTTCGCCGAATGGATCGCCTCCCACCACCCACGGAACCGGGCCGAATGGACGAAACTTTTCCGCCAGACCTTCAAGTTCATGGGCGGCGAGATCGTCAACGAATTCCTGATGTGCATCGGCTATCTGCCCGGCGCCCACCACCGGGACTGCCCGACCTACAAACGCATTGCCAAGATGAAGCCGCCTCCGCCCTGGATGCGGGTGGACGCGGAAGTCTTCGCCGAAGAATAAGCGGACAAAATAAAAGGCAAGACCGTTTCCGATCCTGCCATTTCCCAGTTTTCAGTGGGTTTTCGACTTTTATAAAACCCTTATTATTGTTCTTAACCTCCCAAAACCCGGGCAACGAGCAAACTCGGCCGAGTTCTTATTGGCATTCATAATGCCAGTGGCGACTCTAGGGGATTCCACTCCCTTCGTCATCAAGATTCTTGTCCCCTGCATACGATGGTAAATTGGCCCGAATTGGCGTTAAAATCACCCATCCTGGCCCTCCATCCGTTAAGCCTTTTTAAAGCCCGAAACCGCCAACACGGCGCTCATCGCCGCCAACCGCAAGGCGCAAAAACTGACCGGCCGCGACCAGGACGCCCTGGCCGCGGCCCGCCGTTCCATCCTCAAAGGCGGGAAATAACCCCGACATGGACAAGGCCCGGGCCATTCCCTAAATTCTCCCTCACTCCATACTCCTTTTTGGCGCGCCTCTTTCGGGCCGCCGAGGTCAGGGTTTTCGGCCATGCGCTTGTCCCAATATTTCCTGCCGACGTTAAAGGAAACGCCGTCCGAGGCGCGGATCGCCTCGCACCGGCTGATGCTGCGCGCCGGCATGATCCGGCAATCCTCGGCCGGCATCTATTCGTGGCTGCCGCTGGGGTTCCGGGTGATGAAGAAAATCGAGCAGATTGTCCGCGAGGAACAGGACGCCATCGGCGCCCATGAAATGCTGATGCCGACCATCCAGCCGGCCGATCTGTGGCACGAAAGCGGGCGCTATGACTCTTACGGGCCGGAAATGCTCCGCATCACCGACCGTCATGACCGCGACATGCTCTACGGCCCCACCAACGAGGAACAGATCACCGAGATCTTCCGCGACGCGGTCAAAAGCTACCGCGACCTGCCGCGGCACCTCTATCACATCCAGTGGAAGTTCCGCGACGAGGTTCGGCCGCGTTTCGGCGTCATGCGCGGGCGCGAATTCCTGATGAAGGACGCCTATTCCTTCGACCTCGATTTCGAAGGCGCCAAGACCACCTACAACAAGCAGTTCGTCGCCTATCTCAAGACCTTCAAGCGTATGGGCCTGACCGCCATTCCCATGCAGGCCGAAAGCGGTCCCATCGGCGGCGACATGAGTCACGAGTTCGTCGTCCTGGCCGCCACCGGGGAAAGCGAAGTCGCGTGTCACAAGGACTTCATAGACATGGACCTGAATAAATGGGACCTGGACCCGGACGGCGACTTAACCACCGTCGTCAGTGGCTTGACGGAAAACTACGCCGCCACCGACGAGCGCCGCGACCCGGAAATCGAAAAAGCCCTCGGCGACGATCTTGTCGTCGCCAGGGGCATCGAGGTCGGCCATATCTTCTATTTCGGCAACAAATATTCCGCGGCCATGGGCGCTATCGTCACCGGTCCCGACGGCGAGGACGTGACCGTCGAAATGGGATCGTACGGGATCGGCGTGTCGCGCCTGGTCGGCGGCATCATCGAGGCCAGCCACGACGATAACGGCATCATCTGGCCGCAATCCGTGGCCCCGTTCCAGGCCGGGCTGATCAACCTGAAGCCCGGGGATTCCGCCTGCGACGGGGCGGCCGATGACCTCTATCAAAAACTCATCGATGCCGGAGTCGACGTGCTGATGGACGACCGCGAAGGCCGGGCCGGGGTCAAGTTCGCCGACATGGACCTGATCGGCCTGCCGTGGCAGGTGGTGGTCGGGCCGAAGGGCCTGAAGGACGGTATCGTCGAGGTCAAGAACCGGGCGACCGGCGAACGCCAGGAAGTGACCCCCGAAGACGCCGTCAAAAATCTGGCGGCCTGAGAGAGAGAAACCAGGACTTGTTTTCCTTATTCGAATGGATGGTGGCGATGCGCTACCTCAGGGCCCGGCGCCGGGAAGGGTTCATTTCGGTGATCGCCTGGTTCTCGCTGATGGGGATCGCGCTCGGCGTGGCGACGCTGATTATCGTCATGGCGGTGATGAACGGCTTCCGCCAGGAACTGTTGACCCGCATCCTCGGCATCAACGGCCATCTGAGCGTCTACGGGCAAACCAGCCGGATCGCCGCCTTCGACCCCATCGCCGAAAAACTGCGCACCGTCGAAGGCGTCAAAATCGTTTCGCCGATGGTCGAGGGCCAGGTCATGGCGACCGCCAACGGCGTCGCCCAGGGGGCGGTGGTGCGCGGTTTCCGGCCCCGCGACCTGAGCCGCCGCAAGATCATCGCCGACAACATCCAGGCCGGTTCATTCGCCGAATTCAAGGGCTCGAACGCGGTCATCATCGGCGCCCGGATGGCGACCAAGATGGGGCTGGCCATCGGCGACAAGATCACCCTGATTTCGCCCAAGGGCAACGCCACCGCGTTTGGCACCGTGCCCCGGATGAAGGCCTATCGTGTCGTCGCCACCTTCCAGATCGGCATGTTCGAATACGATTCCAATTTCGTCTTCATGCCGCTCAAGGCGGCCCAGATCTATTTCAAGCTGCCGGGCGCGGTTTCCAACCTCGAAGTCTTCATCGGCGATCCCGACAACGCGTCCACCGTCGCCGGGCGCATCAACAAGGCGTTGAAGGGCCAGGCCAGCATCCATGACTGGCAGCGCGTCAACGCCAGCTTCTTCAACGCCATCCAGGTCGAACGCAACGTCATGTTCCTGATCCTGACGCTGATCATCGTCGTCGCCGCCTTCAACATCATTTCCAGCATGATCATGCTGGTCAAGGACAAGGGCAAGGACATCGCCATCCTGCGCACCATGGGCGTCACCCAGGGGCAGATCATGCGCATCTTCTTCATCGCCGGCGCGTCGGTCGGCACCATCGGCACCATGGCCGGGTTCGGGTTCGGCCTGGCGTTCGCCGAAAACATCGAAACCATCCGCCAATGGATTCAGGGGCTGACGGGGACCGAGCTTTTCGCCGCCGAAATCTATTTCCTGTCGCAACTGCCGGCGGTCGTCGATCCGTCGGAAGTCGTCTCCGTGGTGGTGATGGGATTGGGGTTGTCGTTTCTGGCCACCCTTTATCCCTCTTGGCGCGCCGCGCGTTTGGACCCGGCGGAGGCGCTTCGCTATGAGTGAGCGGGTTCTCGACCTAACCGGGGTAAAACGCACCTTCCATCAGGGACGCCTGGACCTGGAAATCCTGCGCGGCGTCGATCTGGCCGTCAACAAGGGCGAGATCGTCGCCCTTGTCGGGCCGTCGGGGGCCGGCAAGTCGACGCTTCTTCATATCGCCGGGCTTCTGGAGCCGCCTGACGCCGGCGACGTCGCCATCGGCGGGCAGTCGTGCAACGGCATGGACGACGACGCCCGCACGGCCATGCGCCGCGATCATCTTGGCTTCGTCTATCAGTATCACCATCTGCTGCCGGAATTCTCGGCCCTGGAAAACGTCGCCATTCCCGGCATCATTTCGGGCCTCGGCCGCCGCCAGGCACGTGAACGAGCCAAGGAAATCCTCGGCTGGATGGGGCTGGAAGCGCGCGAAAAGCACCGCCCGGCCAGGCTTTCCGGCGGCGAGCAGCAGCGCGTCGCCATCGCCAGGGCGCTGGCCTCGAAGCCGACGCTTTTGTTGGCCGACGAGCCGACCGGCAACCTGGATCCGGCGACGGCGGCCGACGTGTTCGAGGTGCTGTTGAAACTGGTCAAGGGCGCCGGGCTGGCGGCGCTGGTCGGCACCCACAATCCGGAACTGGCGTCGCGCATGGACCGGGCGGTGCGCCTGGAAGAGGGGCGCCTGGTGGACGCCTGAACCGCCCCGGCCACGACGGATTTCGATTTTTCATCCAATAATTCGGTTTCTATTTCCGCGCCTTATTTTTATCCACAGAATCGGAATTTCTTGTGGATAACTTAAAGTCATGACACAAGATATGGTGACTTAAGCATCGCACTGTGGAATCCTTCTTCCATGGCCCATGCCGATTTCGTTCACTTGCGCGTCCATACCGCCTATTCCCTTTCGGAAGGCGCCATCCCCATCAGCCAGCTTCTTGAACTGTGCCGGGTCAAGAAAATGCCGGCGGTGGCGATCACCGATACCAACAACATGTTCGGGGCCTTGGAATTCTCTGCCGCCGCCGCCAAGGCCGGCGTGCAGCCGATCATCGGCTGCCAACTGAACGTCACCCGCGACCGGCCACGACGGGGAAACGGAGTCCATGAAGGCGCCCAGGGCAGTTCGGAACGAGCCTCTGAATCCGATCCGCTGGTGCTGCTGGTCAAGGACGAAACCGGCTACCACAACCTCCTGAAACTGATGCATCGGGCCTATCTGGATGAAGCCGCCGACCCCCAGGTCCCGATGGCGGTCCTTGAGGAATACTCAGACGGGTTGATCGCCCTTACCGGCGGGCCAAAGGGACCGGTGGGACGGCAGTTGCTGGATGGCCAGGCCGATGCCGCGCG
The DNA here is from genome assembly GCA_002686255.1 of Rhodospirillaceae bacterium. Lineage (GTDB taxonomy): Bacteria > Pseudomonadota > Alphaproteobacteria > Rhodospirillales > Casp-alpha2 > Casp-alpha2. The sequence continues at coordinate 25,058 of NZAZ01000010.1, read as the reverse complement.
GGCGATCCTCGAAAAACTCGCCGCCGTCTTTCCCGGGCGGCTTTACGTGGAACTTTTGCGTCACGGGCTGCAAGAGGAAAAGGAAACCGAGCCGGCGTTTGTCGATTTGGCTTTCGACATGGACCTGCCGCTGGTGGCCACCAATGAAGCCTTCTTTGCCGACGCCGCCATGCACGAAGCCCACGACGCCCTGATCTGCATCGCCGGGGGGGCCTATCTTTCGGCCGCCGACCGACGCCGGCTGACTCCGGACCACGGCTTCAAATCGGGCAACGAAATGCGGGCGCTTTTCGCCGACCTGCCGGAAGCCGTCGAAAATACCCTGGTTATCGCCAAGCGGACGGCCTTCATGGTCGAGCCCCGGGCGCCCATCCTGCCGCCCTATGATTGCGGCGAAGGCCGGAGCGAGGAGGAGGAATTGAAGGCCCAGGCCGAAACGGGACTGGAGGAACGCCTGCAAGCCCAGATTTTCCGACCCGGCATGACCGAAGACGAGCGCGCCCATGTGGCCGATCCCTACCGCAAGCGCCTCGATTACGAGCTCAAGATCATCGTCGACATGGGCTATCCGGGGTACTTCCTGATCGTTGCCGATTTCATCCATTGGGCGAAGGAGAACGCCATCCCCGTCGGCCCCGGGCGCGGGTCGGGCGCCGGTTCGGTCGTCGCCTGGGCGCTGCTGATCACCGATCTCGATCCGTTGCGGTTCGGGCTCCTGTTCGAACGCTTCCTCAATCCGGAGCGGATATCGATGCCGGATTTCGACATCGACTTTTGCCAGGACCGCCGCGACGAGGTGATCCATTACGTCCAGGAAAAATACGGGCGCGACCACGTGGCCCAGATCATCACCTTCGGAAAGCTGCAGGCCCGGGCCGTGCTCCGCGACGTCGGCCGGGTCCTGGAAATGTCCTACGACTACGTCGACAAGATCTGCAAGCTGGTTCCGTTCAATCCCGCCAACCCGCCGACCCTGGACGAGGCGCTGAAGGCCGAACCGCTGCTCAGGAAAATGGCCCTGGACGACCCGGCGGTCGAAAAGCTGATCGATATCGCCAGGAAACTGGAAGGCCTTTACCGGCACGCCTCGACCCACGCCGCCGGCGTCGTCATCGGCGACAGGCCGCTGGACCATTTGATTCCGCTTTACCGCGACCCGCGCTCGGACATGCCGGTGACCGGTTTTTCCATGAAATACGTCGAAATGGCGGGTCTGGTGAAGTTCGATTTCCTGGGCCTCAAGACCCTTACCGTGCTGGCACAGGCGGAAAAGATGGTTGGCGACGCGGGCCACGGCCTTGACATCGCCAACATCCCCCTAGACGACCGCAAAACCTACGAAATGATAGGGCGGGGCGACACCACCGGGGTGTTCCAATTGGAATCGTCGGGCATGCGCGACAACGTTTTGAAGAAGCTCAAGCCCGATACCTTCGAGGACATCATCGCCGTCGTCGCCCTTTACCGCCCCGGGCCGATGGACAACATCCCCAGTTACATAAAGCGCAAGCACGGCGAGGAACCGCCGGATTACCTCTATCCGACGCTCGAAGGAATCCTCAAGGAAACCTTCGGCATCATGATCTATCAGGAACAGGTGATGCAGATCGCCCAGGAGCTGTCGGGGTATTCGCTGGGCGGCGCCGATATCCTGCGCCGGGCCATGGGCAAGAAAATCCGCTCCGAGATGGCGCAACAGCGCCAGACCTTCATCGACGGCGCCGGAGCCAAGGGCGTTCCCGAAGCCAAGGCCAACGATATTTTCGAACAGGTCAATAAATTCGCCGGTTACGGCTTCAACAAATCCCACGCCGCCGCCTATGCCCTGGTCGCCTACCAGACGGCTTACATGAAGGCCAACCACCCGGTCGAATTCATGGCCGCGTCGATGACCTTGGACATGGGCAATACGGACAAGCTCAACGTCTTCCGCCGCGAGCTGAAAAAAATCGGGATCGAGCTTTTGGGCCCGGACGTCAACGCCTCGGGCGCCGCCTTCACCGTCGATCGGGACACCGGGGGCAAGCCCGCCATCCGCTATGCCCTGGCGGCGATCAAGAACGTCGGCGAAGCGGCGATGTTGAAATTGGCCGGCGAGCGCCAGGAAAACGGGTCCTACCGGGACCTGTTCGATTTAGCCCAGCGCCTCGATACCCATGTCGTCAACAAGCGGCAGATGGAAAACCTTGCCCGGGCCGGCGCCTTCGACGGCCTTTGCGCCAACCGGGCGCAAGTTTTTAACGGCATCGAAACGCTGCTTCGGCACGCCAACGTCGCCCAAAGCGAACGCTCCAGCGGCCAGATGGGGTTGTTCGGCGGCAACGAAGCCGGGACCGGCATGGAAATGCCGGCCCTGCCCGAAATTCCCGACTGGCCTGAACCGGAGCGCCTGAAGGAAGAGCGCGAGGCTTTCGGCTTCCGGTTTTCACCCCACCCCCTGGATGATTTCGAGAAGATTCTCAAAAGGCTGAAAGTCAAGACATGCGAAAGCATCGTCGCCGCCGGCAAGCCGGGCCCCCGGCGCATGGCGGGGACCTTGTTGGCGGTCAGCGAACGGACGTCGAAAAAGGGCAACCGCTACGCCTATTTGACGTTCGAAGACACCGCCGGCGAATTCGAAGCCATCGCCTTTTCCGAGACCCTGGCCAAACACCGCGCCATACTGGAGGAAGACAGCACCTATTTCATCCGCGCCACGGTGCAGTTCGAGGGCGAAACCGCGCGCTTCTCCGTGCACGAGCTTCAACCCCTGGACCGCGCCGCCGCCGGGGCCGCCGCCGGTTTGGCGATTGTCGTCGATTCCAAGGCTCCCCTGGCCGCCTTGCGCGAGGTCTTGGCCGCCGGCCGGCGGGGGGAAGGGCAGGTCAGGCTTATCACACGGCTGGAAGACGGCGGCGAAGTGGAAGTGGAGCTTCGGCAAGGGTACGCCGTGTCGCCGCAATTCCTGGATTTCGTGCGCGCCGTTCCCGGCATCGTCGAGGCGCGGGAACTGTAAAAGACTCTGGGTTTGCGCTTGCAATCAGCGGCCCCAAAAGCTATGAATCCCGCCGATTTCACACGCGGACGTACGGTATATGACGCAAATTCGTCAACTCGCCGTTCCGGTGTCCGGCCCAGTGGCAGGACCGAGTCCGCGGAGGCAGAACCGGAGAAGGATTAAGACCATGGCGCTTCCCGCCTTTACCATGCGCCAGCTCCTGGAAGCTGGCGTTCATTTCGGACATAACACGCGGCGCTGGAACCCGGAGATGGCCCCGTATCTTTTCGGGGTCCGCAACAAAATTCACATCATCGACCTGGAGAAGACGGTGCCGCTATTGCATCAGGCGATGGTCGCCGTCCGCGACGTCGTCGCCGCCGGCGGGCGGGTGCTGTTCGTCGGCACTAAAAGCCAGGCCACGCACAGGGTCTCGGAAGCCGCCAAACGGTGCGGCCAGTGTTACGTCAATCACCGTTGGCTCGGCGGCATGATGACCAACTGGCGGACGATTTCAAATTCCATCAAGCGTTTGCGGGACCTGGACGAACAGTTGGCGGGGGAAGCCGTTGGCCTGACCAAAAAAGAGCTTCTTGGCCTGACCCGGGAAAGGACCAAGCTCGAACGGGCCCTGGGCGGCATCAAGGAAATGGGGGCCTTGCCCGATATTCTGGTGGTTATCGACACCAATAAGGAGGCCATTGCCGTCGCCGAAGCCAATAAGTTGAACATTCCCGTTGTCGGAATCATCGATTCCAACAGCAAACCCGAAGGAATCGACTTTCCGGTGCCCGGCAACGACGACGCCATCCGCGCCATCGACCTTTATTGCGAACTGATGGTCGACGCCGTGCTGGACGGCATCCAGCAGGAAATCACCAGCGCCGGCAAGGATTTGGGCGAATCGCCCGAAGGACCGGTGGAGAAACTGCCGAAGGAGGTCAAACAGCCGGCAAGGCCAGGGGCCAGGAAACCGGAACAGAAGACCGAAGAGAAGCCTGAAACAAAAGCCGAAAAGCCGGCGGCGAAAAAGGTCAAGCCGGTGGACAAGCCGATGGACAAGCCGATGGCCAAGCCGGCGGCCAAGCCGATGGACAAGCCGATGGCCAAGCCGGCGGCCAAGCCGGTGGTCAAGCCGGTGGCCAAGCCGGTGGTTAAGCCGGCGGCCAAGCCGATGGTTAAGCCGGCGGTCAAGCCGGTGGTTAAGTCTAAGCCGGTGGACAAGAAGAAACCCGCCCCGGCCGGGAAAAAAGAACCCGCGAAAGCGAAGAAATCCGAACCCGAAAAATCGGCCAAAAAGCCAGCCAAAGGGGATGATGACGAAGGCCGAAAAAAGGATGACGCCGACAAGGGGGAAGAACAGGCCAAGAAATAATTCCGGACCCGGGATTAAGGATTTCCGGTTGATTGTTTATGAGTGATTTCATCGCCTTATAGGCGATTATTAACTAAAAGGTTTAAGATGGTGGAAATCACCGCCGCCCTTGTCAAAAAGCTGCGCGATGAGACCGGCGCCGGGATGATGGATTGCAAGAAGGCGCTCGTCGAAACCGACGCCGACCATGAGGCGGCGGTTGACTGGCTTCGCGCCAAGGGCCTGGCGGCGGCGGCCAAGAAGGCGGGCCGGGTAGCTTCGGAAGGCCTGGTCGGGGTTTCCATCGACGGCGCCGCCGGCGCTTTGGTCGAAGTCAACGCCGAAACCGATTTCGTTGCCCGCAACGAGGAATTCCAGGAATTCGTCAAAACGACGGCCGGCCTGGGCCTCGAATCGGGCGGCGATCTGGACGCCCTGAAGGCCGCCGCCTACCCCGGAACCGAACGCACGGTCGAAGAACAATTGACCCATCTGATGGCCACCATCGGCGAGAACATGTCGTTGCGCCGGATCCAGGTTATCGAGGTCGGCCAAGGGGTTATGGCGTCCTATGTGCACAATTCCCTGGCCTCCGGGCTGGGCAGGATCGGGGTGTTGACGGCCCTGGAATCGGAAGCCGATGCGACAACGCTGGAGGCCCTCGGCAAGCAGATTTCCATGCATGTGGCGGCGGTCAAGCCCTTGGCCGTTTCCCGCGGCGGCCTGGACCCGGCGGCGGTCGAGCGTGAACGCGGAATCCTCGCCCAACAGGCGCGTGAAACCGGAAAGCCCGAAGAGATCATCGAAAAAATGGTCGAGGGCCGAATGCGCAAGTATTTTGAAGAAGTCTGCCTGCTCGATCAGACCTTCGTCATCGACGGCGAAACCAAGGTCGAAATTGTCCTGGAAGAGGCGTCCAAGGAATCAGGGGCGGCAATTTCCGTATCGGCGTTCGGTTTGTTCGTCCTCGGCGAGGGTATTGAAAAGAAGAAAGAGAATTTAGCCGCCGAAGTCGCCGCCGCCATCGGCACTTGAAAAGGGCGGCTGGAATTGTATCCGGACTCCGCCGATGGTGGTGAATAGCGACCTAATTGACGACCCCGTTGCGCCCTTTAAGCCATTGGCACGAAACGTTTAAATAGAACGGAACACGATCATGCCATCGACGCTAAAATACCGGCGCATCCTGTTGAAGCTCTCCGGAGAGGGCCTGATGGGGGACCGTCAATACGGCATCGACCCGGACACCATCGAGCGGATCTGCGATGAGATCAAAGGCGTCCATGACAAAGGCGTGCAAATCTGTTTGGTCATCGGCGCCGGCAATATCTTTCGCGGCGTATCGTCGGCGGCCAAGGGGGTCGAACGCACCAGCGCCGATTACATGGGCATGCTGGCGACCGTGATCAACGCCTTGGCGGTGCAAAGCACCCTTGAAGACAAGGGTGTGCCGACACGGGTGCAATCGGCCATCCCCATGGCCACCGTCTGTGAACCCTATATCCGCCGCCGCGCCGTCCGCCACATGGAAAAGGGACGGATAGTGATCTTCGCGGCGGGGACGGGCAACCCGTTCTTCACCACCGACACGGCGGCGGCGTTGCGGGCCGTGGAAATGAATTGCGATGCCCTGCTGAAGGGAACGCAAGTTGACGGGGTCTATGATTCGGATCCGAAAGAGAACAAAAAGGCCAAACGTTTCGACAAACTGACCTATCAAGAGGTCCTGACCCGGGATTTAAGGGTCATGGACGCCTCGGCCATCACCCTGGCGCGCGAAAACGAGGTTCCAATCCTGGTGTTTTCCATTCACAATCCGGGAGGTTTCGCCGAGGTGGTATTCGGCGACGGCACCTATACGATCATTAACTGACGGATTATGTATATTAACTGACGGATTACATATCCAGGGGGTGGGACCGTGAGTACGGACATCGAGGCCATTAAAAAAGACGTCACCCGGCGGATGGAGGGCGCGGTGGATGTGCTGATAAAGGAATTCGGAGGTCTGCGCACGGGGCGCGCCAATATCAGCCTGCTGGAACCTTTAATGGTCGAGGCTTACGGCTCGGAAATGCCGATGAATCAAGTCGGAACCGTCAGCGTGCCGGAACCGAGGATGTTGACCGTCCAGGTTTGGGACAAGGGCCTGGTGCAGGCGGTTGAAAAAGCCATCATGGATTCCGCGCTCGGCCTGAACCCATCCTCGGACGGGCAATTGGTCAGGGTTCCCATCCCCACATTGACGGAGGAACGCCGCGTTGAACTGGCCAAAGTCGCCGCCAAATACGCCGAGGATGCCCGTGTCGCGGTTCGAAACGTCCGCCGCCATACCATGGACGACCTGAAAAATTCCGAAAAAGACGGCGACCTTTCCAAGGACGAACACCACGATTACGCCAACGAAATTCAGGAACTGACTGATAAATACGTCGGCAAGATCGATGAAGCGTTGGCCAACAAAGAACAGGAAATAACACAGGTTTAGTGGCATGAAAGCCGCCCCGCTACAAAAGGATACGGCGCCTGCGCCTCCGGTTCATGTCGCCATCATCATGGACGGCAACGGACGTTGGGCGGAAGCCCGGGGGCTGCCCCGCACCGTCGGCCATCAACAAGGGGCCGAGGCGGTCAAGAACGCCGTCAAGACAGCGACGGCCATGGGGGTGTCCTATCTGACCCTGTTCGGGTTTTCTTCCGAAAACTGGAAACGTCCGGCGAGTGAAATCAAGGACCTCATGGGGCTGTTGAGGTATTATCTCAAGAAGGAAATCCAGGAACTCAATGAAGAGGGCGCTCGATTCAGGATGATCGGAGAGCGCCAGCGTCTGGATCCGGACATCCAGTCGCTGATCGGAAACGCCGAAAAGCTGACCACGGGTAATTCGCGCCTCACGTTGACCATTGCGCTGAGCTACGGCGGGCGGGCAGAGATCACCCAAGCCGCGCGCCGGGTCGCCGAAGATGTCGCGGCGGGACGGTTGGACATCAATGACATCGACGAAACCGAATTCGCCGAACGTTTGTTTACGGCCGATATGCCTGATCCGGATCTTCTCATTCGGACAAGCGGCGAAGAAAGGATCAGCAATTTCCTTCTTTGGCAACTGGCTTATTCCGAATTGATTTTTATCGACACCCTGTGGCCCGAATTTTCCGGTCAAGACTTCGAGAGCGCCCTGAAGGAATACCATGGCCGTGAACGCCGATATGGCGCAACAGACGGGTGACTCCACCAATTCGGACTTAGCGGCGCGCATCGTATCCGCCGGGGTTCTCGCGCCGGGGGTATTGGCTGCGGTGTATTTCGGAACGCCTTTTTTTGAAATCGTCGTCGGCTTGATGGCGCTTATCCTGGCCTGGGAATGGAACCGTCTTTGCGGCGGCCGGACAATGTGGCTTTTGGGCGGGCTTTTTTACATTACCGTGCCTTGCGGCGCCCTTATTTACCTGCGATCAGATCCCGCAACCGGCATGGAAACACTATTATGGTTGTTGGCGGTGGTTTGGGCGACCGATACGGCGGCCTATGGCGCCGGCCGGCTGATCGGCGGGGCAAAGTTGTCTCCCGTCCTCAGCCCCAACAAAACCTGGTCGGGCCTGCTCGGCGGATTGGGGTCCGCCGGCATCGTCGGCGCACTGACGGCGGTGATCTTGGAAAAGGATGGTATTATGGTCCTGGTCATGTGGAGCGCCGCCATTGGCTTGATATCGCAGGCCGGTGACTTGGCTGAATCTTGGGTCAAAAGGCATTTTAGGGTAAAGGATACCAGCGCCATCATTCCCGGGCATGGCGGTTTGTTCGACCGCGTTGATGGCCTGTTGGCGGCGGCGGTTGCTGTCGCGGTGATTGGCGCGTTCGCTAAAGGCGGCATTTTGACATGGTCATGATCCCTTCGAAAACGGCACCTGAAGCGGATACCGGCCCCCGAAGCGTGACCATACTTGGGTCCACGGGTTCGGTCGGCTCAAACACGGTCGAACTCATTGAAAATAACCCCGACGCTTTTGTCGTCGAGGCGCTGACGGCGAACCGCAATGTCAAGCTTTTGGCCGAACAGGCCCTGCGGCTAAAGCCGCAGACGGCGGTTCTTGCCGATCCGGAGGGGTATGCCGAGTTGAAGGATGCCTTGGCCGGCAGCGGCGTCGCCGTTGCCGGCGGCCCGGAAGCGATCATCGAAGCCGCCGGCCGGCCGGCCAGTTGGGTCATGGCCTCGATCGTCGGCGCGGCCGGCTTGAAGCCAACGCTGACTGCCGTCCGCCGGGGCGCCACGGTCGGACTGGCCAACAAGGAATGCTTGGTATCCGCCGGGGACGTGTTCGTCAGAGAGGTCAATTCCAACGGCGCCACCCTGTTGCCGGTGGATTCAGAACACAGCGCCATTTTCCAGGTTTTTGATTTCGACAATGCCGATAGGGTCCAGCGGATTATCCTGACGGCGTCGGGGGGACCGTTCCGGGAGTTTTCATTGAAGGAAATGGCCGGCGTCACCCCGGAAAAGGCCGTAAACCATCCCAATTGGGACATGGGGGCCAAGATTTCCGTTGATTCCGCGACCATGATGAACAAGGGCCTGGAGCTCATCGAGGCCTTTCATTTTTTCCCCGTTGCCGAGGACCGGATCGAGATCCTGGTGCATCCGCAATCGGTCATTCACTCCATGGTCGATTATGTCGACGGATCGGTTCTGGCGCAGCTCGGCACCCCCGACATGCGCACGCCCATCGCCTATGCCTTGGCCTGGCCTAAGAGGATGGCGGCGCCTTCTCCCAGGCTGAAGCTTGAGGAAATCGCCCCCCTGACCTTCGAGGCGCCCGATACCGAACGGTTTCCCGCCCTTCGCCTGGCCCGCCAAGCCCTTAAGGCGGGGGGGTCTACGCCAACGGTGTTGAACGCGGCCAACGAAGTGGCGGTGCATCATTTTCTTGAACGCAGGATCGGTTTTCTTGACATTTCGCGGGTTGTGGAAGAAACCCTGGGCACTGTTCCCGGCGGTAAACTCAGCAACCTGGATGACGTAGCCAACGCTGACACGGAGGGACGTCGCATCGCCGAGGAAATTGTTGCCAGGATTTGCGGCTAAAAAAAAGCCACAAACCACCGGGAAAATGAAAAATTAATCACGGTCCAGTGGATAGAATCTCATGAACATCATTGAAATGGCCTTGTATTGGGGCTTTCCCTTCCTTATCGCGCTTACGATTTTGGTTTTTTTCCATGAACTTGGGCATTTCTGGGTCGCCCGGCTGGCCAAGGTGCGAGTCGAGGTTTTTTCCGTCGGTTTCGGGTCGGAATTGTTCGGATGGAACGATCAAGCAGGCACCCGCTGGAAAATCGGCGTTATCCCCCTTGGCGGCTACGTCAAGATGTTCGGACAATCGGACCTTCCCAGTGACGAGGATGAGGATGAGCCGCCCCTGACGGATGAGGAAAAAGCGGTATCCTTTCAACACAAAACCCTTGCCCAGCGAACGGCGATCGTTGCCGCGGGCCCGATCGCCAATTTTCTTCTGTCCGTGGTTCTGATCGCCGGCCTGATGGCGACATTCGGCGCGGCGCGGCCCTATGCGGGGGTTGGGGAAATCATGCCCGGATCAGCCGCCGCCGAGGCGGGGTTCGAAGTCGGCGACCGCATCGTCAGCATCGACGGCGAGGCCGTGGAATGGTTTTCCGATCTTGTCCGGATTGTCAGCGTCCAGCCTGAAATTCTGTTGAAAATCAAAGTCCGACGCGGCGATGATGAATTAGTTTTGACGGCAACCCCGAAAAGGCACCAACAACCCGGCGCCGAAGGAAAGACCGTTGAAATTGGCCTTCTTGGCGTTCGCTACGATCCCCAACAGATGAATTACGAGCGCCAAACCCCTCTGATGGCGGTTTGGATGGGCATGCAACAGACCGCTTCCCTGACTGAAAAAACCCTTTCTTTTTTGGGCCAGATTATTTCCGGACGCCAAGGCACCGAAGGCATCGGGGGCCCCCTCAGAATTGTCCAATATGCAGGGATTACTTTTCAAAGCGGAATTGAGAACTTTATTCTTTTTTTGGCTGTTTTGTCGATCAATCTGGGTCTTATCAACCTATTTCCCATACCCATATTGGACGGCGGGCACCTGCTTTTCTTTGCCGTCGAAGCCATCTGGGGGCGACCCCTGGGACCGCGGGCCCAAGAATACGGTTTCCGTTTTGGGCTGATTCTGGTATTGATTCTAATGGTTTTTGTTACCTGGAACGATTTGGTTCAATTAAGGATTTTCGAGTTTATTAAAGAACTCGTCACATAATTTTGAAAAACCCGGGGGATTACTTGAGGCGCTTGCACCGCTTCATAGTTGTTGTTTTCCTTATCGTGGCTTTTGGACTTTTGCCTTTATCGGCAATGGCCGGGCCGGGCCGCGATTCCCTTGAACTCGCGCAGAACGTCGGCGCCATTCAGGAAATTATCGTCGAGGGAACGCAGCGGATCGAGCCCGAAACGGTCAAATCCTATTTGCTTATTCAGGAAGGGGACTCGTTTAATCCGGCGCGCATCGACCGTTCCCTAAAAAGCCTGTTCGCCACCGGTCTTTTTGCCGATGTCACCCTTCGCCGACAAGGTGACAGGCTGATTGTCAAGGTTGTCGAAAATCCCGTCATCAACCGCATTGCCTTTGAAGGCAACATTAAATTGGAAACCTCCGAACTGGAAACCGAGGTCTCCCTTCGGCCACGGGTGATCTATACCCGAACAAAGGTCCAAAACGACGTTAAGCGCCTTTTGAGTATTTATCGCCGTAGCGGCCGTTTCGCCGCCACCGTTGAACCGAAAGTCATTCAACTTCCACAGAACCGGGTCGATCTTGTTTATGAGATCAATGAGGGCGAACTAACGGAAATCCGCTCCATTCGCTTCGTCGGCAACCGAGAGTTCAGTGACAGCCGTTTGCGCGGCGTCATTCGGACAAAAGAAACCATATGGTGGCGGTTTTTTTCCAGCGATGACAAATATGATCCGGATCGCCTGACTTTCGACCGGGAATTGTTGCGGCGGTTCTATCTAACCGATGGATTTGCTGATTTTCGCGTTATTTCCGCCGTCGCCGAGTTGACCCCGGACCGCAAGGACTTTTTCATTACCTTCACCGTCGATGAAGGGGCGCGATACCGTTTCGGCAAGGTCGAAATCGAAGTGCGTTTACGCGACCTGAAGGTAGAGGACATCGCCGACGCCGTCGAATTTGAAGAAGACGACTGGTACGACGTCGAAATGGTCAACAAGGCCATTAACGCCCTGACCAATAGGGTCGGTGAATTGGGCATCGCCTTTGTTGACGTGCGCCCGAGAATCAACCGTAGCCGCGAAAACCAGACCATCGGCGTTATTTTCGAAGTCAACGAAGGCCCGCGGGTGTTCGTTGAGCGGATTGAAATCGTCGGTAACGTTCGCACCCAGGACAAGGTGATCCGCCGTGAATTCCGGCTGGTCGAAGGCGATGCCTTTAATTCGGCCAAGCTCCGCCGGTCCCGCAAACGCATCCAGAATCTCGGGTTCTTTGAATCCGTATCGGTCGAACGGCTGCCGGGCAGCTCCCCCGATAAATCGGTCCTTAAAGTGAGTGTCGAGGAAAAATCCACCGGTCAACTGAGCTTCGGCGCCGGATTTTCCTCGACCAACGGTATTCTCGGCGATATCGGCATCACCGAAAGGAACTTCCTCGGCAAGGGTCAGGAGTTGGCTCTCTCGTTGACCATTGCCGCGCTTAAAAGCGAAATCGATTTTTCCTTTACCGAACCCTATTTCATGGGCCGTGAAATTCGCGCCGGATTTGACCTTTTCCGGGTCAGCCAGGATCTCCAGGAATCCAGTTCCTTCGACATGGACCGGACAGGATTCAGCCTGAGGGGAGGGTATTTGATCACCGAAAGCCTCAGGCAGGATTGGAGGTACGGGTTGCGGGTTTCGAAGGTTTCCGATGTCGCCGATAACGCCTCGCAGTTAATCCGCAGTGAAATCGGCACGGATACGACCTCGGAAATTACCCATGTCCTGACCTACGACAAGCGCGACAGCTCCCTGTTCCCCACGAATGGTTATTCCATCCGATTTAAAAATGATCTTGCCGGCCTGGGCGGAAGCATTAGGCACTTCAGAAACAAGATCACCGCCGTAAAATTCTTCCCCCTTGCCGATCAATGGGTTCTGTCCCTGGCCGGCAACGCGGGTTATATCATCGGCCTGGGCGAAGACGTTAACCTGTTGGAACGTTTCTATGTCGGTGGCGACAACCTTCGGGGGTTTGCCTCACGAGGTATCGGACCGAGAGATTCCTTGACCCAGGATTCACTGGGCGGGGAGTGGATGTATACGGGGTCGCTGCAACTATCCTTCCCGCTTGGATTGCCTGAGGAATTGGGTATCGGCGGCAGGGCGTTTACGGACATCGGAAGCACCGGCCAACTTGAGCCGACGGCATCCTTCGTCCAGGACGAAAGCTCGCTCAGGGCAGCCGTCGGAACAGGCATTACCTGGCAGTCGCCGTTTGGCCCCGTCGGCATCGACGCCGCCATCCCCCTGGTTAAGGAAGACTTTGACCTCACCGAGAATATTCGCATCAATTTCGGCACCCAGTTTTAGGAGATTCCCTTGTCACAGTTTTACAGAATAACCCTCACCGCGCTTCTAGGTTTATGGACGCTGACGTTACCCGCCCTGGCGCAGCAAGCACAGCCCGCAAAGGGCGAAGACGAAAAGAAACTCCAGAAGGGACAAATCGTCGAAGTCCAAATTCCCATTGCCGTCATTGACGTGCAGAAGATCCTCATCGACGCCCTGGCGGTAAAGAATATTCGGCAACAAATCACTAAATACGGCACCAGTTTCGAGGAAGAAATCGAAAAGGACCGCAAGGAAATCCGCACCGCGAACCAGGAACTGGCCCGCCAGAGGACCATTCTGTCGCCCGAGGCTTTTGCCGAAAAACGCCGGAAATTCGAACAAAGGGTTGTCGAGGTCCAGCGTTTGGTCCAACAGCGCCGAAGGGAATTGGACAAATCGCGCAACGAGGCCATGATGGTCGTCAACAAGTCCTATACCGAGATCGTTTGGAAAATCGCCAATGAGCTGAATCTTGCCGTGATCCTGCGCAAAAGTCAGACCGCTTATGCCATCCCTACCTTGGACATTACCAAGGAAGTTCTCACCCGTTTGGACAAGAAACTGCCGACGGTGAAAGTTTCCAACCCTGGAAAGTAAACCATGGCCGACCCCCGCTTTTATACCGCCGCCGGGCCATTTACCCTAAATGAACTGGCGGCGGTTTCAGGGGCAAGCATCGGAGAAGGCGCCAATTCCGAAGCCCGGTTCATAGACGTTCAGCCCCTTTTCCTGGCCGGACCGGATCATGTCAGCTTTCTCGACAGCCCGCGCTATGTCGAAAGCTTCATCAAAAGCCGCGCCGGGGCTTGCCTGGTTCATCCGGATCATGCTTCCAAAGCGCCAAAGGACATGGCCTTGTTGCTGACCGAAGAACCCTATCACGCCTACGCCCGGGTCGCCGGTTCCTTTTATCCCCCGGCGGCGTTCGGGAACTGCGCCGAACGGTCGTCCCCCATCGACGAAACGGCGAATCTGGGAAAAGGCACCACCGTCACTCCCGGCGTCGTCATCGGCCCCGGGGCGGAGATCGGGCGCAACTGTCATATCGGCGCCAACGCGACCATCGGCCATGGCGTCGTCATCGGAGATGACTGCGTAATCGGGGCCAACGCGAGCCTGGCTTATTGCCTAATCGGCCATAGAGTCGTCATCCTGGCCGGGGCCCGCGTCGGCGAAGACGGATACGGCTTCGCCCCCGGGCCCAGGGAACATCTCAGGGTGCCTCAATTGGGGCGGGTCCTCATCGGCGACGACGTCGACATCGGCGCCAACACAACGATCGACCGCGGCAGCAGCCCCGATACGGTCATCGGCGAGGGAACAAAAATTGATAATCTTGTGCAGATTGCTCATAACGTGAAATTGGGGAAAAACTGTTTGGTGGTCAGCCAGGTCGGCATTTCCGGCAGCACCGAAATAGGCGATTTCGTTATGTTGGGAGGTCAGGCCGGGCTGGCCGGTCATTTAAAGATAGGAGACGGCGCCCGAATTTCAGCCAAAACCGGCGTCATGAGCGATATTGAGGCCGGCGCCACCGTCGGCGGTTATCCGGCCCAGCCGATGCGCGAATGGCTGCGCGGGGTGGCGGTGATACGGAAAATGGGGAACAAAGCGGGGAAAACATGAACGACGAACCCAAAACCGGCGGCACGACATACGACCTCGAGCAAATCATGGACATGATTCCCCACCGGGATCCTTTCCTGATGATCGACCGGGTCATCGACGTCATTCCCGACGTCAGAGCCGTCGGCATCAAGACCCTGACCAAGGACGAACCGTATTTCAAAGGCCATTTCCCCGGCCACTCAATCATGCCCGGAGTCCTGATCATCGAAGCCATGGCTCAGACCTCGGCGGTTTTGGTGATCGCGTCGATGGGCAAGCAGCCGGGAGGCGTGGTTTATTTCATGTCCATTGAAAAGGCCCGTTTCCGAAAGCCCGCCTTTCCCGATGACCGTCTATGCCTGCATATTGAAAAACAGCAGAGCCGGGGCAAAATATGGAAATTCAAGGGCGAAGCCCGAATCGATGACAACCTGGTTGCGGAAGCCGTCTTTTCCGCCATGATCGTGGACCCGAAATGACTGATATTCATCAAACCGCCATCGTCGACGAAAACGCCAAAATCGGCAATAACGTTTCCATCGGCCCTTATTCGGCAATCGGCCCCGAGGTGGAACTCGGCGACGGCATCGAACTGATCTCCCATGTCGTGGTCAGCGGCCGCACCACCATCGGCGCCAACACCCGGGTCTTTCCCTTTGCCTCCATCGGCCACCAGCCCCAGGACCAGAAATACAATGGCGAACCGTCGAGCCTGGAAATCGGCTGCAACAACGTCATTCGGGAATACGTGACCATGAACCCCGGCACCGAGGGTGGCGGCATGGTGACCCGCATCGGCAACAACTGTCTGTTCATGGTCGGCGCCCATATCGCCCATGACTGTCAGATCGGCGATCACGTCATCCTGGTCAACAACGCCACCCTGGGGGGCCACGTCACGGTCCAGGAATGGGCCGTCATCGGCGGGCTGTCGGCGGTCCATCAATTCGTCAGGATCGGCAAGCACGCCATGATCGGCGGCAAAACCGGCGTCACCGACGACGTCATTCCCTATGGGTCCGTTATCGGCAACCGGGCGCGGCTATCGGGGCTTAACATTATCGGCCTCAAGCGCCGCGATTTTTCCCGCGACGATATCCACAACCTCAGAAAGGCCTACCGGCTGATTTTCGCCGAGGAAGGCAGCATAAGCGAAAGGCTTCAGGACGTGGCCGAGCTTTTTTCGGATAACCAGCCGGTGATGGAAATCGTCAATTTCATCCGGGCCGATTCCTCGCGGCCCATTTGTCAGCCAAAAATGGAAAATGCCGCTTAAGAGCCCGGTCGGAAATATGTTACTGATTTTCATGGCCTCATGTTTGCATCCGAGCAGGAAGGGAATGCGTGGTGATGCTGGAGCATCATGAGCGTTCCCTGACGCCCTTCGGGGCAAACAGGCGCCAATGAAAACATCAACATATTCCCGGCCGGGCTCTACACTCGGCATCCTTGCCGGCAGCGGTCAGTTGCCGGCCCGGATTGTTCAAGCCTGCCGCGACAGCGGCCGGGAATATTTCGTCGTTGCCTTCGAGGACCAGGCTGACAAAGGGGCCTTTGAGGATGATCCGCATGTTTGGGTCAGGCTGGGGGCGGTCGGCAAGGCCATCGAACACCTGCGCGATGCCGGTTGCCGGGAATTGGTCATGGCGGGCGTCGTTCGCAGGCCATCCTTCGCCGCGCTCAGGCCCGACAGGTGGCTGACCGGGTTTTTCGCCAAATCGGGGGCGCAAGGCCTGGGCGACGGCAACCTCTTGAAAACCCTGATCCAGATACTGGAAGACAGCGAGGGCTTCCGGATCGTCGGCGCCGATTTCCTGCTTCCGGACCTGCTTGCCGAAAAAGGCGTCTACGGCAGTGTCAAGCCGGACCGCCAAGCCGAAGACGATATCCAATGCGGCCTTGAAGCCGCCCGCGATATCGGTCGCCGTGACATCGCCCAGGGGGCGGTCGCCCAATTGGGGCAGGTCCTGGCGGTGGAAGACGAAAACGGGACCGACGCCTTGCTGAGCGAAGTCCGGAAATTGCGCCTCGACGGCCCCGGCGGCGTCCTGGTCAAGGTCAGGAAACCGGACCAGGAATACCGCGTCGACCTTCCGACCATCGGCACGGCCACCATCGAGGGCGCGTCACGGGCCGGTCTGCGTGGCATCGCGGTCGAAGCCGGCGGCGCCCTTATCATTGACCGCCAGGCGGCGATCGAGGCCGCCGACGAGGCCGGGATTTTCATCATCGGCATCGACGCCGAAAGCCACGCCGAACTTGCCAATGGGGCCGCCGCGGGAGAAACCGCCGGCGCCGACCCTCATCCCCTGATCTTTCTCGTCGCCGGCGAACCGTCGGGCGATTTGCTGGGCGCCCGGCTCATGGCGTCGCTTAAAAAGAAAACCAAGGACCGCGTTTCCTTCGCCGGTATCGGCGGCGCAAGGATGGAAGAACAGGGCATGAAAAGCCAATTTCCGATGACCGAGTTGTCGGTGATGGGGGCGGCGGAGGTTTTGCCGAGAATTCCCAGAATTCTCACCCGCATCGCCGAGACAGCGTCAGCCGCCGAACGCCTGCGGCCAGCGGCGGTGGTGACCATCGATTCCCCGGATTTCAACTTTCGCGTCGCCAAGCGGCTCAAGGGCAAGGGAATTCCCCTGATCCATTATGTCGCGCCTTCGGTCTGGGCTTGGCGGCCGGGCCGGGCGGCTAAGATCGCCGGCTTCATGGACCACCTGCTGGCCCTGTTGCCGTTCGAGCCGCCCTATTTCGAAGCCCATTCCCTGGCCACCACCTTCGTCGGCCATCCGGTTCTGGAGAGCGGGGCCGACAAGGGGGACGGGGCCGCTTTCCGCGACCGTCACGGCATTGCCGCCGATGAAACGTTGATCGCGGTTCTTCCCGGCAGCCGCATGGGCGAGGTTTCCCGCCTGCAAGGGATATTCGGCCAGGCCCTGTTCGGGCTTTCGAAGAAGCATCCCAATTTGCGGGCCGTGGCGCCGACGACGGGCGCCGTCGCCGGAACCGTCCGCCAGGCGGCGGCCGGATGGCCGGTCCGGACCCTTGTCGTCGAGGGCGACACCGAAAAGTATGACGCTTTCGCCGCCGCCGACGTTGCCCTTGCCGCCTCGGGAACGGTGGCCCTGGAACTGGCGATGGCGGGGACGCCCGCGGTTGTCGCTTACAGGATCAACCCGCTTTCCGCCCTGGCCGCCAAGCGGCTGTTAAAGGTGCGTTTCGTCCATCTGATCAATCTGATTCTGGACCGCGAGGCGGTCCCGGAGTTCCTGCAGGAGGCCTGCCGGGCCGATTTTCTCGCCCACGCCCTCGAAGACCTGCTGAGGGACGGGGACCAGCGTCAAAGTCAAATCTCGGCTTATAAGGAAGCCGTCAAGAAACTTAGCCCCCAGGGAGACTCGTCCGCCGACCGGGCGGCGAACACGGTATTGGACGTTATCGCCCGCTCACGGACTGAAGGTTGATGGCCGTGGTTTGAGGCGCGGTTACTTGCGCTTATGCAGGGGCGTGTACTTCCGTTCCGTGGCCCCCGTGAACAACTGCCTGGGACGGCCGATCTTCTGGGTCGGATCCTCGATCATCTCGTTCCACTGGGCGACCCAGCCGACGGTCCGGGCGACCGCGAACAGCACCGTGAACAGGCTGGTCGGGATGCCCATCGCCTTGAAGATGATGCCGGAATAAAAATCGACGTTGGGGTAGAGCTTCTTGGAGATGAAGTATTTGTCTTCCAACGCAATCCGCTCCAGTTCGACGGCGATGTCGAGAAGCGGTTCGTCCTCGATTCCCAGTTCGTCGAGGACTTCGTGGCAGGTTTTTTCCAGAACCCGCGCCCGGGGGTCGAAGTTCTTGTAGACCCGGTGGCCGAACCCCATCAGCCGGAAAGGATCGCTCTTGTCCTTGGCCCGCTTGATGAATTCGGGAATGTTCTTCTTGTCGCCGATCTCGGTCAACATTTTGAGAACGGCTTCGTTGGCGCCGCCGTGCGCCGGCCCCCAAAGCGACGCGATGCCGGCGGCGATGCAGGCGAACGGGTTGGCGCCGCTGGAACCGGCCAGGCGGACGGTCGACGTGGACGCGTTCTGTTCATGGTCGGCATGGAGGATGAGGATGCGGTCCAGGGCCCTGGCCTGCACGGGATTGACCCTGTATTGCTCGCACGGGTTTCCGAACATCATGTAAAGAAAGTTTTCGGCGTAACCGAGATCGTTCCTCGGATACATGAACGGCTGGCCTTGGGAAAACTTGTAGGCCATGGCGGCGATGGTCGGCATCTTGGCGATCAGCCGATAGGACGCCACCATGCGGTGGTGCGAGTCGGTGATATCCGTGCTGTCGTGGTAGAACGCCGAAAGCGCCCCGGTAACGCCGCACATCACCGCCATCGGATGGGTGTCGCGCCGGAACCCGCGGAAGAAATAATTGAGTTGTTCGTGCAGCATCGTGTGATAGGTGATGCCGCTCTCGAATTTCTTCTTTTGCCTAGGCGTCGGCAACTCGCCGTAGAGCAACAGATAGCAGACCTCCATGAAGTCGGATTGTTCCGCCAGCACGTCGATGGGATAACCACGATAGAGCAGAATCCCTTTTTCGCCGTCGATGAAGGTGATTTTCGATTCACAGCTTCCCGTCGACGTAAAGCCGGGGTCAAAGGTGAAACAGTTGGTTTGCGCGTACAGCTTCCGTACGTCGATGAGGTCGGGACCGAGGGTGCCTTTCAAAACCGGCAATTCATGGGATTTTCCCGACCGGTTGTCGGTAAGGGTAAATGTCTCGGTGGATGTTTTTGCCGATTTGTCGTTCATGGCTGCCGTTTCCTCGCACTGGGCGGCGGCCTGGCAACATTATCAGTTGTCCGCCGCCGGAATTTCACTTCTTTTTTTTCAGACGTCGATTATACCTTATTTATGGCCTTTTAGGGCGTCATCAAGGCGGCCCAGGGTTTCATCGCGGCCCAGAATTTCCATGACTTCGAAGATTCCCGGCGAAACCGCGCGCCCGGTCAACGCCGCCCGAAGGGGCTGGGCGGCCTTGCCGAGCTTGATTTCCGCGCTTTCGGCGTAGTCGCGGGTTGCCTCCTCGAGGCCTTCCAGGTTCCATTCACCCAAGGCCCCGAGCCGGGACCGCAAAAGCCCTAAATGCTCCTTTCCATCGTCCTGTAAAAGCCTTGAAGCCTTTTCATCCAGGGCCAAAGGGCGGGTTCTGGCATAAAACTCGGCGTTTTCGGAAAGTTCGATCAGGGTCTTGGCCCGTTCCTTGAGCCCGGCCATGCCTTTTTCCAGCCGCCCGGCGGCATCATCGGCCAAATTCCCGCTTAAGGATTCCGTCAACGACGGCATGATCAGGCCGATCAGCTTCGCGTCCCCGGCCTGGCGAATGTAATGACCGTTGAGGCTGGTCAGCTTGTCGGCATCGAAGCGGGCGGCGGCGCGGCCGACGGCGTCGAGCCCGAACCATTCGATGGCTTGGTCCCGGGAAATTATTTCGTCGTCGCCATGGCTCCATCCGAGGCGAAGCAGATAGTTGCACAGCGCCTCGGGCAGAAACCCCCGGTCCCGGTAGGCATCGACGCCCAAGGCGCCGTGACGTTTTGATAATTTTGATCCATCCTCACCATGAATGAGGGGGATATGGGCGAAGGCGGGCAGGTCCCAACCAAGGATCCGGAACAATTGGACCTGGCGGAAGGCGTTGGTCAGATGGTCATCGCCGCGGATGACATGGGTCACGCCGGAGTCGTGGTCGTCGACGACCACCGCCAGCATGTAGGTCGGCGACCCGTCGGCGCGCAGCAGGACCATGTCGTCCAACTGGTCGTTGGCGACCGTAACCGGGCCTTGGACCAGGTCCTCGATCACGGTTTCACCCCCCTGGGGCATCTTCAGGCGGACGGTAGGCTCGGCGCCCTCGGGGGCTTCGGCCGGGTCGCGGTCCCGCCAGCGGCCGTCATAGAGCTTCGAGCGGCCTTCCTCGCGGGCGGCGTCGCGCATTTCCCGAAGCTCGTCCGGCGTGCAGAAGCACTTATAGGCCTTGTCTTCGGCCAGCAATCGCCGCGCCACCCCGGCGTGACGCTCGGCGTGGGAAAACTGCGAAACCGCGTCGCCGTCCCAATCCAGCCCCAGCCACGAAAGGCCGTCGTAAATGGCGTTGACGGCCTGTTCGGTGGAACGCTTGCGGTCCGTATCCTCGATCCGCAGCAAAAATCTGCCGCCGGAACCGTATTCGGCATGGTGCTCGGCGAACAGCCAGTTATACAATGCGGTACGCGCGCCACCGATATGAAGAAAACCAGTGGGCGAGGGCGCGAAACGGGTAACGACGGTCATGTTGATAGGATCGGCGTGCTCTTAAAAGATCAAGGGATGACAACGGGAGAGAATTACCACATCTCCTGGGCCGTTGCAGCATATCCCTGATGTTTCGGTCTATGGGATGAAGTTAAGGCACATTATCGTAATTCTTTCGGTCACCGGCCTTGGCGCCTGTTCCTGGCCGTCGTTGCCTTCGATTCCGTTGACCAAGGATGAAACCGGCGAACGGCCCGCCATCAGTTGCGACGCCGCCACGCGGCTGAATTTATGGGCCCTGGACTGGGCCAACGCCAAACGCCTCGACATCCATATCCGCCAGGCCCGTTTCATGCCGGGGACCTTGATCACGAAGGTGAATTCCCCGGCCGTGCTTCGCCTGTTCAACGGCGACAGGGATGTTCGGACCTTCAGGGCGAAGGAGTTTTTCCGCGTCTCCGCCGTCGTCCGGATCGATTACGACGGGCGGCGGATGGACGAAACCTGCATCGACGCCATCAAGGTCGGTCCCTTGAAAGGGGCCGAGATTCAAATCGTGCCCCTGCGTCAGGGGGATTTCCCCTTCCGGACTCAAGAATCCCTGGATTTATCCCTGGGCCTCTTTTCCAAGCCCGGCAAACCCGGCCACATCATCGTTCGCTAGCCATGTTTATTCCGCGCCTTGCCCGCTTCCGTCCCGTCGACCTCCTTCTCGCCGAGCGCGACCGCTGGGTCTTGTGGCTGCCGGTGATGTTCGCCTCGGGGATCGGAATCTATTTCGGCCTCTCTTTCGAGCCGCCCCTGTGGCTGGGACTGGCGGGCGTGGCGGCGATTTTGCCGGCCGCGTTCGTGGTCAGGAAACCGGGCGGCCAAGGGGGCGGCGCCCTTTTGGCGGTCTTGGTGATGGCCGGAATGATGATGGCGGGGTTCACCGCCGCCCAATGGCGGACCGCCGCCGTGGCGGCGCCGGTGCTGATCGAACGCATCGGCCCGACGACGGTCAGCGGCCGGGTGATCGAGGTCGAAACCTTTCCTGGCAGCCGCCGGGTGACCCTCGAACGGCCCCGCATTTCCGGTCTCCGGCCCGACCGGGGTCCGCAAAAGGCGCGCCTCAAGCTGCGCGGAAAACAACCCGCCGTTTCGCCCGGCCAATGGCTGCGGGTCCGGGCCATCCTGACCCCGCCGTCGCCACCGGCTCAACCGGGCGGGTTCGACTTTCAACGGCATTCCTATTTCCGCCAGTTGGGCGCCTACGGCTTCAGCATCGGCACGGCGGAAATCATCGGCGGCGGCAAGCAGGGGCTGGACTTTCCCGCCCTTGGATTGGCCCGGGTCCGGCAAGCCGTCACGGCCCGGGTCCTGGCCGCCGTTGACGGCCCGTCGGGCGCCGTCGCCGCCGCCTTGATGACCGGCGAGCGCGGTTCCATCCCTAGCGCGTTGATGGATTCGATGCGCGATTCCGGGCTTGCCCACCTGCTGGCGATTTCGGGACTGCACATCGGCTTGATGGCGGCCATTCTTTTCGTCGGGCTCAGGGGCCTGATGGCGCTGTCGGCGCCCTTGGCGCTGCATTTCCCGATCAAGAAATGGGCCGCCGCCGCGGCCATCGCCGGCGCTTTTGCCTATGCGCTGATCGCCGGCGCCACGGTGCCGACGCAACGCGCGTTCCTGATGGTCGGGCTGGTCCTTTTGGCCGTCCTCGTCGACCGCAAGGGCCTGTCGGTGCGTCTCGTCGCCTGGGCGGCCCTGGTCATCCTGGTGCTCAGGCCCGAAAGCCTTCTCGGCGCCAGCTTCCAGATGTCCTTTGCCGCCGTCATTGCCCTGATCGCCGCCTATGAATGGATCAGTGAACGCCGCCGGGCCCGGACCGGCCAAGCGGGGCGCCAGCCGCCGTCCTCGGCCCGCAAGGCGGGGTACTATCTGGCCGGGGTCGCCTTGACGACGGTGATCGCCGGCGCCGCCACCGCGCCTTTCGCCATCTATCACTTCAAACGGCGCGTTTTCCGGTAATTCAAAGGCGTTTGCCTATCTTCGGTCTTTGTTCCACCCGTTGAAACCCAACGGGTTAGGGCAGGTGTGGCAAACCGCCCTGGTTTCTCATTTTCAAATTTTATTTAATCCATCGGTCTGTGGTGACAGTCCCGAAATCAATGTGTCACCCACGGTGGGCCGCTCCCGAAGACTCCGGCGTTTGGAGTTAAAGCGGTCTGTGCCTGGGCGCTTCTTTATCCCTTCGGGGAATTTCCGAGCGCTCTTTTCAGACGTACCTATGAAAGAGACAGCAACGCCGGTCAGAAATGACCTAACCCCCCAATCACGGCCAGCCCACAAGAAGGCAACGGCATTGGTAGTGCCATCAATGAGGCCGGGGAGCGTCGTGGCGGACGAAAAAACGCAGCGTTGCGATACCCAGGCTTAAAAGGTTCACCCGTTCCCTAGGGCTTCTCCAATTGAAGCCGTAACCACTGGCAGTGGGGAGGGGAGGGTAGCGGAAAGCGGAAAGAAGATGGATTGTACACAATGAACGATGTAATTAATGGCACAGGCAAAGGCGGCTTAGGCGTTCCTGAGAACAGGCCCATAACAGGCAAATAAGGTGAAACATGACACGTTTTGAAAAAGGTAAGTCGGGTAACCCCGGCGGACGCCCAAAGGCCGAGCCTGGGTTCCGCGAGGCTTGCCGCGAGTTATCAAAGAAGGCGTTGAAGGCGCTTGAGGCCATCCTTGGGGGCACGTCCGCCTCGGGTGCCACGGCCCGGGTGCAGGCGGCCCGGGTGGTCCTTGAGCATGGATTCGGCAAGCCGACGCAGACGATTGAGAACGTCGGGGGCGAATCCCGCGACAACCAGGAGGCACTGGACGCCGTGCAGGCTATCCTTCACCCCGATCAGGGTGAAGCGCCCGCACCTGACAACGCCCTTGCCGCCCAACTTGAGCGCCACGGCATCGGCGAGACGACGGCCAAAGCCGTGGGCAGGCCCAAGGGCAACGGCGAGGACAAGGCCAAGCCAACCAA
The DNA here is from genome assembly GCA_002686255.1 of Rhodospirillaceae bacterium. Taxonomy (GTDB): domain Bacteria; phylum Pseudomonadota; class Alphaproteobacteria; order Rhodospirillales; family Casp-alpha2; genus Casp-alpha2. The sequence goes on along the minus strand of NZAZ01000010.1, from coordinate 1,180 downwards.
GCCCAAAGAGGCCAAGCCCAAGAGGAAATTCAGCGGTGGCGGGATGGCGACAGAATATTAAAACGCGGCGGTTATCTCCCCACCGTGGACCGGGTTGAGCGGGCTGGGTGGTTCCGCCCTGCTCCCCGGCCTCGGGCCGCTCCGGCGCTGGCGGTCCTTCCTATTGGCGGGTCAGAAGTTGCTTGATGCCCTCGGCGGAATATGGCTTGCCGGTGGGGCTGTTAAAGCCAACAGCAGCCAACTCACGGGCGACTGTACGAAGGGAACGCCTCTTGCCTGTCCTGGGGCTTCGGCGGCGTAGTCTCTTGGCTTCCTTAACCAGTTCCGGCGGCGGCGGCTTGCGCCCCTCGCACCGTCCGGTTTCGGCCCGCTTGCGGTCCCTGGCGGCTTTCAACTTGGCGACCAGCCTTGTTCTCTCATACTCGGCAAAACTGCCCGCGACTTGGCGCATCATCACGCGGGCCGGATCATCGGTAGCGGTCAAATCCTCACCCGACGCCGTGAATACTTTGACGCCGCGTTTAATTAGAGCCAGGACGCCGAGTTCTTGGGCGATAACGGAACGGGCGAAGCGACTCGCATCCTCGCAAACCATCGTGCGGACACCGTTGCTTTCAATTGCCGTCAACAGCGCATTGAAGCCGGGCCGATCCTCGATGGCGTCGGCACCGGACACGGCGGCGTCATAGAAACACGCGGTTACTTCCAACCCAGCAGACTTGGCAAAGGCGGTGATTGTGGCTGATTGCCTAGTTGGACTGTCCCCATCGATGTTGGCGGCAGAACTGGTGCGGAGATAGGCAAAGCATGGTTCTCGTTTCGGCACTGTTTTGCCCCCTTTCTATATGGATTAAGGCAAGGCAAACTATAGGCTAATAGGCATTTAACGTCAATGTTTCTTGAGAATACTTGACAACTTACATCAGCCAGCCAAGCGGGAAACCAGGGAGTCCATCGTGCCCGGATGGTGCCTACAGGCCGATAAAAAGGGGGCAGCGTTCACGTTGGGTTCCTTGGAGGCCCGACACGCCCGCGCCGCCGCAACAACGCCCTGAACGCGCTTAAAACCCCCCGCCCTTGGAGGCAACATGTGTGGACGGCTCCCTGTTGGCAAGGTTTTTTTGACGTTGATGCAGAGCTGGTCGGTGCTGCCATGTGTTCGGCCTGTTTGCGCGGCGCT
>NZAZ01000009.1 GCA_002686255.1 Rhodospirillaceae bacterium | reverse complement strand
TGGTGCCCAGGGGCGGAATCGAACCACCGACACGAGGATTTTCAGTCCACTGCTCTACCAACTGAGCTACCTGGGCGTATCCCGAACGGGAAGCGGCTAGGCTAGGCCGGGGCCGGAAGGCCCGTGCCGACTTGCGGAACGCCGCTTATAAAAGAATTCCCCGGGACTGTCTAGAACGGCGGCCCCGGGAGTGATTCGGGCCGAACCCTAACCGTCGCCGTCACCGCCCGGGGTGTCGCCGGGCACGTCGCCTGGTATGTCCCCCGGGGCCTCGTCGGTGTGAATGCGGTAATCCTCGTTGAGCCAGCGCCCGAGGTCGACATCGGAACAGCGTTTGCAGCAAAACGGCTTGAATTCAGCCACCGCCGGGGCGCCGCAGGTCGGGCATTTGCGGTTCTTCAGCGGCACCACCTTGGCCGTTTTCTTGGACTTTTCCGCCATTGTCCGTTCCTTGGTATTACGCGTCCTTGGCCGGGACTATTTCCCAGCGCTCGGCGGCGAAAGTCTGGTCCGCGACCGCCGTGATGGCAAGCCCGAGCCGCCGTTCCGCCTCTTTCAGGGCCGCCTTCGCCGGCCCCCGGAGCGCCCCGATCACCGCCGGCGAGGCGCGGAGCGTCAACGGGACCGATGTCCCTTGCCCTTCCCCGAGAACGCCCCTGAGCGCCGCCAGTGCCACCGTCAACGGCGATTTCGACGGCCCGGCCCGGTCCCCGAAAGGCAGGCAGAGAATTTCCCGCAGCGACGGGCCGTGGCGGCGGCGCGTCATTTCCACCAGCCCCATCGCCGTATAACCGACCACGTGGGGGCTTAAGGAGTCGGCGGCAACGGCGGCCCTGAGCGCGGCAAGCACTTCGGCCTTGTGGCCCGGGCCCCGGACCGGCACGAAGTCGACGACGATCAGACCTGAGATGTTGCGCAACCGAATCTGCCGCGCCGCCTCGGCCGTCGCTTCGAGGTCGACGCTCAACGCCGTCTGTTCCTTCGAGCCGCCGTCGGCGCCGCCGGTGTTGACGTCGATGGCGCACAACGCCGGGGTCTGGCTGATGATCAGCGATCCGCCGCCGGGCAGGGCGACGGCCGGGGAAAGGGCGTCGTCGATCTGCTCTTCGACGCCGAAGGCCTCGAACAGGGCCTGTTTACCCTGATGCGCCTCGACCGCGGCCGCCAGCGCCGGCAGCTCGGCGGCGCAATATTCCCGCACCTCGTTGAGGGCCTCGGAGTCGTCGGCGACGATCCTTTCGATGCCCGGGCCGTGGTCGCGCAACGCCCGCAAGGCCGGGCCAGGTTCTTCGGATAGCGCCGACGGGGCCTTCGCATTGGCGCGCCGGAGGCGAATGTCCTTCCACCGCCGGGCCAGGGCCCGGGCCTCGGTTTCAAGGGCGTCTTCGGCCGCGCCCGAGGCGGCGGTGCGGACGATGAAGCCGTCGCCCTCCGGGGCCAGGGCCTCGACAACCGCCGTCAGGCGGCCGCGTTCGCCCTCGTCCTCGATGCGCCTCGATATGCTGACCCCCGGATGGCCCGGCCGGAACACCAGGTTGACGCCGGCGAGGTTGACCTGCGTGGTCAGTTTCGCCCCCTTGTCCCCGGCGGGATCGCGCAGCACCTGCACCAGGACCGCGTCGCCTTCGTTGACGTAATCGGCGATGTGGTCGCCGGGGCCGCCCTCGGCGCTGGCGGGCCGGGCCTCGGGCAGGGCCAGGAAACCGCTGCGCCCGAGGCCGATATCGACGAAGGCGGCCTCGATCCCCTTGTTCACCGCCTCGACGCGGCCGAGGTAGATGTTGCCGGCAACGCCGGGCGCTCCCTCCCGGTACACCAGCAGCTCCTTCAGCCGGCCGTCCGACAGCAGCGCCACCCGGGTTTCCCCCGGGCCGCGGCTGATGAGCACGCTATCGACGGTCATCGGTCCCTATCCCGCCTTGGATCCCGAGCCCGCGAAGCAGCGCCGCCGTTTCCGTCAGCGGCAGCCCGACGACGTTGGAATAAGAGCCGATGATCTTCGGCACGAACGCCGCCGCCGCCCCCTGGATGGCATAGGCCCCGGCCTTGCCGCGCCATTCGCCGCCTTCGATGTATTGGTCGATTTCGGGCTTGCTCAAACGCTTGAACATCACCGCCGTCATCACCAGGCGGCGGTGTTCGGCCCCCTGGCCGTCGATGACGCAGACGGCGCCGTAGACCCGGTGCCGGCGGCCGGAAAGCAACGTCAGGCAATGCCGCGCCTGCGCCTCGTCGGCGGCCTTGGGCAGCACCCTTCGCCCGCGGGCGACCACCGTATCGGCGCCCAGCACCACGTCGCCGGAATAGCGCCCGGCGACGCCCTGGGCCTTGGCCAGGGCCAGGCGCTTGGCCAGATCGCCGGGACGTTCGCGGGGCTCAGACTGTTCGTCGATGTCGGCGGCGACCACTTCGTCGGGGACGATGCCGATCTGGGCCAGCAGGTCGAGCCGCCGGGGCGATGCCGAAGCTAGAATCAGGCGCCCGCTCATGGATTCGCGCCGGTTATTTGAATCGGAAAGTGATCCGGCCCTTGGACAGGTCGTAAGGGGTCATTTCAACGTTGACCCTGTCACCGGCCAGCACCCGGATCCGGTGCTTGCGCATCTTGCCCGCTGTGTGGGCAAGGATTTCGTGGTCGTTGTCGAGCACCACCCGGAACATCGCATTGGGCAGAAGCTCGGTGACCGTGCCGGTGAACTCTAAAACTTCTTCCTTCGCCATATGGTCCTCAAATTGCGAAACGGGCGGCCCATAAAAAGCTTTCACGGCCCCTTGGGTCAAGTTTTTTCACTCAGGTGTCGGCCACCGTGGTCAACGGGAACCGGTCCTTGAGACGCTCCATCAACTGATCGCGCACCGTCCTAAAGGCGTCAAGCACGGTTTCCCGGTCCTCCGATTCGATGATCGACGGGTCGAAAGTGTTCCAGAATTCGACCTCGCAGGCCATCACCCGGGTCATCTCGACGGCCTTGTGCTGGGCCTCCGGCGACAGCGTGATCACCAGGTCGAAGAATGAATCCTCCAGGTCATCGAAGGATTTGGGTTTGTGCTGGCTCATGTCGATGCCGATTTCGTCCATCACCGTGACGCAGAACCCGTTGATCTCTATCTTGTGGACGCCGACGGAATCCACGTAGATGCGGCCCCCGTGCAGGAACTTGAGGATGCCCTCGGCCATCGGGGAGCGAATGGAATTCATGGTGCAGGCAAACAGGACGGCGGAGGGAAGATCGGGCATCGGGAAGACCGCCCTTACGCCTTGATGTGGAGAACGCAGATCAGGGTAAACAGGCGCCGGGCCGTCCGTTTGTCGATATCGACCTTGCCCTCCAGCCGGTCGCGCAGGATGTCCGAGCCCTCGTTGTGCAGCCCCCGGCGGCCCATGTCCAGGGCCTCGATCCTGGACGGCGGCGCGGTCTTGATGGCCTCGAAATAGCTTTCGCAGACCATGAAGTAGTCCTTGACGATCCTGCGGAAGGAATTCAGCGGCAGGGCGAACCGGTCCAGCCGTACGCCGCCTTCGGTGCGGATGTCGAAGACCAGGCGGTTGTCCTCGATGCCGAGATGAAGGGTATAGGGCCCGCGGTCGTCGCCAACGGGGGCGAAGTGGTTTTCCTCCAGAAGGTCATAGACGGCGACCTTGCGTTCGTGTTCGACATGGGCGGCGCGGCGGACGAGGCTTTTCTCGTCGAGGAAGATGTTGACGATTCGCTGTTTTTCGGACACGGCGTCGCGGTTGTCCTTTTATTTTTCCCCGGGCCGCCCGGGCCTGTTGAGCCGGATCGACACCGAAAGCGCGTGCGCGTCAAAGCCTTCGGCGCGGGCAAGGGTAATGGCCGCCGGGCCGACCTTGGCCAGCGCCGCCCCGCCGCAGCCGATGATCGACGTCCGTTTGACGAAGTCCAGCACGCCCAAGCCCGACGAGAACCGGGCCGAGCGCGCCGTCGGCAGCACGTGGCTGGGCCCGGCCATGTAATCGCCGACGGCTTCGGGCGCGAACCTTCCGAGGAAGATGGCGCCGGCGTTATTGACGCCATCGGCCAAGGCGTCGGCGTCCTCGGCGGTGATCTCAAGGTGCTCGGGCGCCAGCCGGTCGATGAGCGCCAGCGCATCGGCGAGGGCGTCGACGACGATCACGGCGCCATGCTCGCGCCAGCTGGCGGCCGCGGTCTCGGCCCGCGGCAGCGTCTTGAGAGTGCTTTCGACGGCCACCACCACCCGGTCGGCGAAGTCCCCGTCGTCGGTGATCAGGATGGCCTGGGCGGTACGGTCGTGCTCGGCCTGGCTGAGCAGATCGGCGGCGATCCAGTCAGGATCGTTGAGGCCGTCGGCGAGGACCAGGATTTCCGACGGCCCGGCGATCACGTCGATGCCGACGGTGCCGAAGACCTGGCGCTTGGCGGCGGCCACATAGGCGTTGCCGGGACCGACGATCTTGTCCACGGCGGCGACGGTTTCGGTCCCGAAAGCCAAGGCGCCGACGGCCTGGGCGCCGCCGATGCGATAGATCTCGTCGACGCCGGCGATGGCGGCGGCGGCAAGCACCAGTGGGTTGATCTCGCCCTTCGGCGCCGGCACCACCATGGCCAGCCGCCCGACGCCGGCGATCTTGGCCGGCAGGGCGCTCATCAGCACCGACGACGGATAGGCCGCCGTGCCGCCGGGAACGTAAAGCCCGACGGCGGCCAGCGGCCTCCAGCGCCAGCCGAGCCTCAAGCCCGCCTCGTCGGTATAGTCCACCCCTTCGGGCGCCTGGCGGCGGTGGAAATCGGCGATGCGCCCAGCCGCCAGTTCCAGGGACTCGAGCACGTCGGGGGCGACGGCCCCCTTGGCGGCCTCGATTTCTTGCCCAGTCACGGCCATGGTTTCCGGCGTCAGTTCGAAACCGTCGAATTCGCGGGTATAGGCAATCACCGCCTCGTCGCCCTTCTCGCGCACCTCGGCGAGAATGGCGCGCACCGCGTCGTCCACGCCGGTTTCGGTTTCCCGCTTGGTTTCCAGAAGGCGGACGAAGGCGTCCTCGAACCCGGAGTCGTTTATGTCAAGCCGCGTCGCCATCGACGGCCTCGCGGAACTTGGCGATCCAGTGGCCGATCTCGTCGGGCCGCGTCTTCCAGGCGGCCCGGTTGACGGCCAGCCTGGACGTGATGGCGGCGATCTGCTCGACCTCCACCAGGCCGTTGGCCTTCAGGGTCCGGCCGGTCGAAACCAGATCGACGATGCGCCGGCACAACCCCAGTTGCGGCGCCAGTTCCAAGGCCCCGTTGAGTTTGATGCATTCGGCCTGCACGCCGCGGGCGGCGAAGTGCCGGCGGGTCAGGGCCGGATACTTGGTGGCCACGCGCAGGCTCGACCAGGTGGCGGGATCGTCGCTGCCGACCATGTCCTCGGGCTCGGCCACCACCAGCCGGCACTTGCCGACGCCCAAATCCACGGGGGCGTAGATTTCCGGGTAATCGAATTCCATCAGCACGTCGTTGCCGGAAACGCCCAGGTGCGCGCCGCCGAAGGCGACGAAGGTGGCGACGTCGAAGCTGCGCACCCGGATGATATCGACCTCGGGCAGATTGGTGGCGAAGCGAAGCCGCCGGTCGTCATCGTCATCGAAGGCCGGTTCCGGTTCGATGCCGGCGCGGCGCACCACGGGCATCACCTCGGCGAGGATGCGTCCCTTGGGCAAGGCCAGGACCAGTTTTTCGTTGGCGCGCAGCATCGGTTGTCTCCGGGCGTCGATGAACGCCGCCTGAGGGCCCTTTTCGGCCCGGGCGGGCGGAATCGCGGCATTCATAGAGGGTTTTCAATAGTTTCGCTAGTTCGCAGTTGCGAAATGACGAAAACAAAGATCTTTTCCGGCCCCGAATTCAGCCGGATTCAGGTGTTTATTCCCGGACCCGCCGGATATCAGCGCCGCAGGCGGCGAGCTTTTCCTCCAGGCGTTCGTAGCCCCTATCCAGGTGGTAAACCCGGTTGATGACCGTTTCGCCCTCGGCCGCCAATCCGGCCAGCACCAGCGACACCGAGGCGCGCAAGTCGGTGGCCATGACCTGGGCGCCGGAAAGCCCCTTGACCCCGCGGACGATAGCCGACGCCCCGTGGACGTTGATGTCGGCCCCCATGCGGCACAGCTCGGGCACGTGCATGAAGCGGTTTTCGAAGATGGTTTCGGTGATCATCGACGCGCCTTCGGCGACCGCCATCAGGGTCATGGCCTGGGCCTGCATGTCGGTGGGAAAACCGGGATAGGGATCGGTCATCATGTCGACACCCCGAAGCCGCCCGTTGGTCCGGGCGACGCTAAAGCCGTTGTTGGTCGGCGTCACCTCGACGCCGGCGCCGGTCAGCACCTTGATCACGGCTTCGCACAGTTCGGGCCGCGCGCCGGTCAACGTCACCTCGCCGCCGGTGACCGCGGCGGCAAAGGCGTAGGTCCCGGTTTCGATGCGGTCGGGAACGACGGCGTAATCAGCGCCGTTCAGGCCGTCTGCGCCCTGGATGGTCAGGGTATCGGTGCCGATGCCGTCGATCCGGGCCCCCATCTTGACCAGGCATTGGGCCAGATCAACGACCTCGGGCTCGCGGGCGGCGTTGGCCAGCACCGTTTCGCCGCGCGCCAGCGACGCCGCCATCAGCAGGTTCTCGGTGCCGCCGACGGTGACCATGGGAAAGACGATATGGGCGCCGGTCAGGCCGTTTTCGGCCTTGGCCTCGATATAGCCTTCCGTCAGCTCGATCTCGGCGCCAAGCTGTTCCAACGCCTTCAGGTGCAAATCCACCGGCCGGGTGCCGATGGCGCAGCCCCCCGGCAGCGACACCCGGGCGCGGCCGGCGCGGGCCAGCAACGGCCCGAGCACCAGCACCGAGGCGCGCATCTTGCGCACCAGGTCATAGGGCGCCGTGGTGTGGGTCAATTCCCCGGCGGTGATGGCGAACACCCGGCCGTCTGGTCCGCCGGGGCCGCCGCCGGTGGCGTTCCCGTCCATGGAAATCTCGACGCCGAGCTTGCGCAGCAGCTTGGCCATGGTCGAGATGTCGGCCAGATGCGGCAGGTTCGACAGCCTCAGCGGCTCGGACGTAAGCAGGCTGGCCGCCATCAGCGGCAGGGCCGCGTTCTTGGCGCCGCCGATCTGGATTTCGCCTTTCAGGGGCCTGCCGCCGCGGATGATAATGCGGTCCATGGGAATCCTTGGGTCTCGCCTTTACCGGCCGGGAGGTTTTCCCCCGGCGCCGGAGGCACCGGCTTTTGTAGGCCAACCCCGCCGGTGTCTCAAGGCCGGAGCGAATGCGACCGGGAAACGCGGGCAAATGCGACCGGGAAACGCGGGCGAATGTGACCGGGAAATGCGGCGGAATTAGGGTGTAATACCAACGGCCGTTGGTATTACTTGCCGCGGGGGCTGTGGCGGACGCGCATCTGGGCCTTGCGTTTGTTCAGGTTGCCGCGCAGCGCCCGCGCCAGCCGGTCCTGGCGCCCGGGGGATTTCTTTTCGCCGGGGAAGGTTTTTTCCCGCACGTCGGACACGTTCCTTCCCGGCCGCCCCGGTTTGCGTCTCTTGGCCATGTTCCGTCCCTTCATCAACGCCTTCGGTCGGCGCCATGTTGGCCGCCCTGCCCGGGCCCGTCAAGACGCCCGGCGGGCATCCTTGCACGGGCCAAGGGCCTATGGCATGTTTTGCCCGCTTTCAATAACGCCGCCGTAGCTCAGGGGTAGAGCGCGCCCTTGGTAAGGGCGAGGCCGGAGGTTCGATTCCTCCCGGCGGCACCATTTTTCATCCGAAATTTCCTCAGCAGACCTCGAACAGGCCCGCCGCGCCCTGGCCGCCGCCGATGCACATGGTGACGACGACGTTCTTGGCGCCCAGCCGCTTGCCTTCGATCAGGGCGTGACCGGTCATGCGGGCGCCGCTCATGCCGAACGGGTGGCCGATGGAAATGGCGCCGCCGTTGACGTTGAGCGTCTCCATGGGGATGCCCAGTTGGTCGCGGCAGTAGATCACCTGCACGGCGAAGGCTTCGTTAAGCTCCCACAAATCGATGTCGTCCATCTTCAGTCCCTGGCGTTGCAAAAGCCTCGGCACGGCGAAAACCGGGCCGATGCCCATCTCGTCGGGCTCACACCCGGCGACGGCCAGGCCGCGGAAGATTCCCAAGGGCTCGATGCCGCGCTTTTCCGCCAGCTTGGCGTCCATGATCACGCACGCCGAGGCGCCGTCCGAGAGCTGGCTGGCGTTGCCGGCGGTGATCCACTTGTCCGGGCCCAGCACCGGCTCCAGCCTGGCCAGCCCTTCGGCGCTGGTCTGCGGGCGGTTGCCTTCGTCCTTTTCCAGGGTCACCTGTTCGTCGCGGGTTTCGCCGGACTCTTTATCCGTGACCCGCTTGACCGACGCCAAGGGCACGATTTCGCCGTCGAAACGGCCGGCGTCCTGGGCCGCGGCGGTGCGCTGTTCGGAAATCAGCGAATATTCGTCCTGGGCCTCGCGGCTGATGCCATAGCGCCCGGCCACGGTATCCGCCGTCTCGATCATCGGCATCCACAGCTCGGGCTTGTGCTTCATCAGCCATTCTTCCTCGATATGGCTTTGGTTGAGGCTTTTCTCCACCAGGCTGATGGATTCGACGCCGCCGGCGACCATCACCGGCACCTTGTCGACGATGACCCGCTGCGCCGCGGTGGCGATGGCCTGCAGGCCCGACGAGCAGAACCGGTTGATGGTCGTCGCCGCCGTCGTCACCGGCAGGCCGGCGCGGATGGCCGACAGGCGGGCGATGTTCTTGCCGGTGGCGCCTTCGGGCCGGCCGCAGCCCATGACCACGTCTTCGACCTCTTGCGGGTCGATGCCGGCCCGCTCGACGGCGTGCTTGATGACGTGTCCGCCCAGAACCGCGCCGTGGGTGTTGTTGAACGCGCCCCGGAAGGCCTTGCCGATGGGCGTGCGGGCGGTGGAAACGATAACGGCCTCTTTCATTGTGTTTTTTCCTCTACAAATCCCTGAACGCCTTGCCGCCGCGGGCCATTTTTTCCAGCAACGCAGACGGTTTTAGCAACTCTCCGTGAATATCGTAAAGCCGGCTCAGGGTCTCGTAGACGGTCTTGACCCCGACCCGGTCGGCATGGAACATCGGCCCGCCCCGGTGGATGGGGAACCCGTAACCATAGACCCAGATAACGTCGATGTCGCCGGGGCGAATCGCCAGGCCTTCCTCGAGGACTTTCGCCCCTTCGTTGATGAGCGCATGGAAACAGCGCTCCCTGATTTCGTCGTCGGTGATGTCGCGGCGCTCGATTCCCAGTTCCTCCGAGACCCCGGTAATGATTTCCTCGATCGCCGGATCGGGGACCGGGGCGCGGCTTCCTTCCCCGTAGCGGTACCAGCCGGCGCCGGTCTTCCGCCCGAAGCGGCCCCGCTCGCAGATGCGGTCGGCGATCGGCGAGTAGCGTTCATCCTTATCGCGGGTTTCGGCCCGGCGCTGGCGGATGCGCCAGCCGACGTCGAGCCCGGCCACGTCGCCGACGGCGAAGGGCCCCATGGCGAAACCGAAATCGAAGATCACCCGGTCCACCTGTTCAGGCAGCGCGCCTTCTTCCAACAGGAAATTGGCCTGGCGGATATAGCAGTGGTACATGCGGTTGCCGACGAAGCCGTCTGCGTTGCCGACCAGGACGCCGACCTTGCCGATGGTCTTGGCCAGGGTCATCACCGTGGCGATGGTTTCGGGCGCGGTCCGGCGGCCGCGGACGTTTTCCATCAGCCGCATGATGTGGGCGGGGCTGAAGAAATGGGTGCCGATGACCTGTTCCGGGCGCCCAGTGGCGGCGGCGATGTCGTCGATATCCAGGGTCGAGGTGTTGGTGGCCAGGATGGCGCCGGGCTTGCAGATGCCGTCCAGCTTGGCAAAGACTTCCTTTTTCAGATCCATATCCTCGAACACCGCCTCGATGACGATGTCGGCGTCCTTGATGTCGGCGATATCCGTGGTGCCCGTGATCAGGCCCAAGCAGGTTTTCATGGTGGCATCCGAAATCCGCCCCCGCTTAACCGAACCGGCGCAGGTCCCGGTTATCCGTTGCAGCCCCTTTTCCAGCCCGCCGGCGTCGGTTTCCACGATCCGGACCGGGATGCCGGCGTCGGCGAAGCTCATGGCGATGCCGCCGCCCATGGTGCCGCAGCCGATGACGGCGGCGGTTTCGATCGGACGGGGGGCGGTATCCTTGGGGACGCCGGGAATCTTGGCCGCCTCGCGCTCGGCGAAAAAGATATGGCGCTGGGCCTTGGATTGATCGGACTCCCGGCATTCGACGAAATATTCGCGTTCTTTCTTCATCCCGTCGCCGAAGGAAAGCGTCACCGCGTTCTCGACGCTGTCGATGCAATGCCAGGGCGCGATCAGGCCGCGGGCCCGGCGTTCGATCTTCCTGCGCTGGCCGTCGAAAAAGCCGTCGGGCGGTTCGGAAACGTCGAGGTCGCGGGCGCGCTTGAGGGCGCTTGCGTCGGCAACCCGGGCCTCGGCGAAGGCGACGGCGGCCGCCACCGGGTCGCCGCCGGCCACTTCGTCGACGATGCCTAAGGACCGGGCGTCATCCACCCCCACCGGATTGCCGGTAAGGACGATCCCGAGCGCCTTTTCGGCTCCGATGAGCCTGGGCAAACGCTGCGTGCCGCCGGCGCCGGGAATGAGACCCAATTTCACCTCCGGCAGGGCGAATTGGGCCGACGGGGCGGCGACGCGGAAATGGCACCCCAGGGCCAGTTCGAACCCGCCGCCGAAGGCGACGCCGTGGACGGCGGCGACGACCGGCTTCATTGAGGTCTCGGCCCGATCGATGATGCCGCGGAGCATCGGCTCGATCGGCGGGGAGCCGAATTCGCGGATATCGGCGCCGCCGGAAAAGCAGCGCCCGCCGCCGGTCAGGACCAGGGCCGTGACACCGCCGTCGGCGGCGGCCTTGTCGATAGCCTCGGCAATCCCCTTCCTGAGACCGATGCCGAGCGCATTGACGGGCGGGTTCTGGAACGTGATGACGGCGACGCCGCCCTGTTTCCGGTAATCGGTAAAGTCGTCCACCGGGCCTTCCTTTCTCAACGGCGCATAGGTTTTCACGTTGTCCCTTGGCGGGCCAGCCTTTAAATTGGCAACCCGGCAAACCGGCCAAGTAAGGGTTTAAATCCATGCAATACAAGGTGATTTCCGCCGAGGGCCACATCGATTTGCCGTGGCTGCCGCCCCCCCTGTACGGGTTTCCGCTGTAATAAAGGCAGGCCCCATTTAAACCCGAGGAGAGACAACGGATGAAATACCTTCACACCATGATCCGGGTTTCTGACGTCGATGCGTCGCTTGATTTCTTTTGCAACAAGCTGGGCTTGACCGAGACCCGGCGCGAGGACAACGAAGCCGGGCGCTATACCTTGATCTTCCTGGCCGCCGACGAGAGTCGGGATTCCGAGATCGAGCTGACCTACAACTGGGACCCTGAGGAATACACCGGCGGGCGCAACTTCGGCCATCTCGCCTTTGCCGTCGATAACATCCACGAGACCTGCCAGAAACTCCTGGACGGCGGCGTCACCATCAACCGCCCGCCCCGCGACGGCCGCATGGCCTTCGTCCTTTCGCCGGACGGAATCTCGATCGAGCTTTTGCAAAAGGGAAACGCCCTGGAGCCCGAAGAGCCCTGGGCCTCCATGGAAAGCACCGGCGAATGGTAGGGAGCTGGTGTATGGTCGACCGATGAACGAACTTTCCCGTCCAGGCGGGAAACGGCTGGCCGTCCTGATCGGCCCCGGCGACCCGCCCGTTTTCGAAGTCTTGAACCCCGACGGAGGCGCGCCGTTGGTCCTGGTCGCGGATCACGCCAGCCCGGCGGTGCCGGCGGCGCTGGACGGGCTCGGTCTCGACGACGGCTATTTCGAGCGCCACATCGCCTATGACATCGGCGCCGCCAGCGTGACCCGCCTGTTGGCGGCCCAATTGGACGCGCCAGCGGTGCTGGCCGGGTATTCGCGGCTGGTGATCGACGTCAACCGGCCGCCGGGTCACCCGGAATCGATTCCCGAAGCCAGCGACGGCAGCAAAATCCCCGGCAACATGGGGCTCGGCGAGGAAGCGCAGAAACAACGCGTCGAGATGCTGTTCGAGCCCTACCACGACGCCATTCACGAATCCCTGGCGCACCTGTGGCGGCGGGGCAAGCCGCCGGCATTGTTTTCCATTCACAGCTTCACCCCCGATTACAGCGACGAGGACCGCCCCTGGGACGTCGGCGTGCTTTGGAACCGCGACCCCCGCATCGCCCGGCCGCTGATTGAAAGGCTCGGGGCCCATGGGCTCAACGTCGGCGACAATCTGCCCTATTCGGGGCAGGAGCTGGCCTATACCATCAACCTGCACGGGACCGCCGCGGGGTTGCCCAACTGCGTCGTCGAGATCAACCAGGATCAGGTGTCGGACGGCGAAGGAATCGAACGCTGGGCCGGCATCCTGGCCGAGGTGATGGCCGGAATCCTGCAACTGGACGGGATTCACGAGGTGCGGGAATACTGACATGGCCTATACCGAACCCCCATTCACCATCGGCATCGAAGAGGAATACCTGCTGGTCGACAAGAAAACCCGGGACGTCGCCAGCGACCCGCCGGAAGCCCTGTTCGAGACCTGCCAGAAGCGCGTCGAGGGCCTTGTCGCGCATGAGTTCCTGAAGGCCCAGATCGAGGTCAACACCAAGGTGTGCGCCACCGTCGCCGAGGCCCGGGAAAGCCTGGCGGCGATCAGAGGGGCCGTCGCCGAGGTCGCCGATGATTTCGGCCTGGCGCCCATCGCCGCCTCGACGCATCCGTTTTCCCACTGGCAGGAACAGACCCACACCGAAAAGGAGCGCTACGACGTCATCGCCCGCGATTTGCAGACGGTGGTCCGCCGCCTGATGACCTGCGGCATGCACGTGCATGTCGGCATCGACAGCGACGAACTGCGCATCGACCTGTTGAACCAGGTCAGTTATTTCATGCCGCACCTGTTGGCGTTCAGCACCTCGTCGCCGTTCTGGCAGGGCGAGGATACGGGGCTGAAATCGTACCGGTTGAGCGTCTTCGACGAACTGCCCCGCACCGGCATTCCCAACGTCTTCGAATCGTGGGCCGAATACCGGCGCCACGTCGATGTCCTTGTCGGCGCCGGCCTGATCGAGGACGCCACCAAGCTGTGGTGGGACGTCCGGCCTTCCCACCGTTTCCCGACCTTGGAAATGCGGATCACGGACGTCTGCACCCGGATTGACGACGCCATTGCCGTGGCGGCGCTGTACATGTGCCTGTTGCGGATGCTGTACCGGCTGAAAAAGGAAAACCAGCGCTGGCGGCAGTATGCCTCCATGTTGATCGAGGAAAACCGCTGGCGCGCCCAACGATACGGCCTGGACGAGGGGCTGGTGGATTTCGGCAAGGGCGAAATCCTCCCCTGCACCCGACTTTTTGAGGAAATCCAGGAACTCATCCGCGAAGACGCCGAGGCGCTTGGCTGTACCGTCGAAATCGGACACCTGGGGACGATCATCAAGGACGGCACCAGCGCCCACCGTCAGCTTGCCGTCTATTCAGTGGCCTTGAGCCGGGGCGCCAGCCGCGAAGAGGCGCTGATCGAAGTCGTCGATAGGCTGATCGAGGAAACCCGAAAAACGGGATGACGGCGGGATGAGAGCCGATTCACTGGCGCCGAGGGGCGGCGCGTCAACGACGGCTTGCCAGCGCCCCCCAAGCCCGACTATTGTTCAATTCGCAAGGTCTGGGCCGGTCCGACGTCGGGGACCGGCTCTTGAATTAAAAAACAACGCTTAATACCAAGGATCGATGATAAAGGCCCATAGAGACGGCAACGCGTGGTTTTCGGCTAGGCGCGCCCCGGGGGGCCACGGGGGGTGTCCCCCCGGAAATATAAATGCGGGGGGCGCCCCCGCGACCCCCGGGCGCGGCGATGCGGGACATCGCAAGACGGGGGCAACGACGTCCGAAAGCCACGCGTTGCCGCCGCCCCGGTCGTGTCCGCTTATCCCCGGAGGGCGTCAGCAAGCCTTGACGATGCACCACATCGCCCGCGGCTTCCTTCCTACCCGGGGAAAAGCGGACACGATCTCTATGGGTCTTTATCATCGATCCTTGGTATAGGGGGGAACGAAAATGGCGGAAGTTGGGGGTGTTTCGACTGACCGGTTGAGGTCTTTCGTCGACCGCATCGAACGGTTGGAAGAGGAAAAGCAGGCCCTGGCCGCCGATATCCGCGAGGTCTATTCGGAAGCCAAGGGAGCGGGGTTCGACGTCAAGGTCATGCGCCAGCTCATCCGGCTAAGGAAAATGGACAAGGACGACCGCACCCAAATGGAAGAAATCCTGCACGTTTACGAACGCGCCCTCGGCATGTGACGCCCCCACCGCCGACACCAGAGGCCGGCCGCTATTCGTCCTTCAGCCCGAAGACCTTTTCCACGTATTCCTCAAGCACCTTGAGGCTTTCGGCCACGGACATCGTTCCCGTGTCGATGACCAGCTCGGGCTTCTCGGGCGTTTCATAAGGGGCCGAGACGCCGGTAAAGTCGGGGATTTCGCCCTGGCGGGCCAGTTTGTAGTGGCCTTTGGGGTCACGGCCCTCGCAGACCTCCAGGCTGGCGCTCAGGTAAATTTCGTGAAACTGCCGTCCCGTCGCCTGGCGCGCCCCCCGGCGGTCGGCCCGGTAGGGGGAAATGAAGGCGGTGACGGCGATCATCCCGGCGCCGGCATAAAGCGCCGCCACCTCGCCGACACGGCGGATGTTTTCGGCCCGGTCTCCGGGCGAAAAGCCCAGGTCCGAATTGAGCCCGTGGCGGAGGTTGTCGCCGTCCATGACGAAGACCTGCTTGCCCTTATCGAACAACACGTGCTCCAGGTCGAATGCCAGGGTCGATTTTCCCGACCCCGGCAAGCCGGTGAACCACAAGACGCCGCCTTCGTGACCTTGGCGGCGCGACCGGTCCTGTTCCGTGACGCGGTGCTCTATTGATTTGATATGACTTGATTTTATCGGCATCTACAGCTTTGAGAGGTCGGCCACGAAATCGGCGTAGATGGCCGACAGGGCCTTGTTGAGCGAATACACGGCGGCATCGACGCCGGACCCGTCGGACGTGGTTTCGACCCGGTAGGTATCGAGGAAGACGAGCTTCCCGCCCGACGCCTTGCGCAGGCTCAGCTCGATCTCAAGCACCGCCTTCGGCGGCGTGCCGACGACTTTCTCCAGGCGCCTGATCTTGCCGGTCAGGACGTAGTCCGGCGAAACGCGCATTTCCGGCGTCACGACGGTGTCGGCGACCTTGGCCCGGCGAAGGTACGATACCAGCTCGTCCCTAAGCATCACCGTCGGCGGCTGGGTCCAGAAATGGTAATGAAATTCCTTCACCTGGAAGGGTTTTCCGGCCTCGGAATAGACAATCGGCCGCCCCGCGGTCAAGCCATCGGCGACAAAGCGGTCGATTTCCAGGGTCCCCTGGAAAAGCGTCTTCGATGGCGGCGCCGCGGTCATCACCGCCGACAGACGGTAGAATTGGTCTTCGGGAACCGGCGCCGCCGAGCCGCAGGCGGCCAACAAGGCCAAGGCCAGCGCCGAAATCACACCTTTTTTCATCCCATGTCCCTGCATCCGTCAAAGCCCTTTCCGATACGCCCGATCACTGGCTTTTCGATTTGTCCTCCGGCGGTTCGCTGCCCAGCAGCAAGCTCGGGTTCTGCCTGATCTGGCGGGTGAATTCATACATGTTCCGGGCCGCGCCCTCCATGTTCTGATTGATGGAATCGATATGGCGCGAGACCGATTCGACGATGTAGCGGGTTTCGCTGACGGTTTTCTTGATGTCGCCGTCCTCGTTGACAACCAGTTTGCCTATGTCCTCGACCATGGTATTCATGGAATCGAGCATGGCATCGACCTTGGCCGACGCCGCATCCAGGTTGGAAATGGCGTCTTCCATCTTCTCCCGGTTGGCCGGCGTCAGCAGCTTCTGGAATTGATCGGCGGTGGCGTTCATCTTGGCCGCGAACTCTTCGATTTCGTCGGCGATCCTGGGCACCCTTTCGGTCATCAAACCGACCAGCGCCGACAGATCGCCGGTCACCTTGCGGGCGTCCTGAAACAGCGATTCGCCTTCCCTTGCGATGATCCTGTTGATCGTCTGAACGGCGGTGTCGACGTTGGTCAACAACGGCTTGAGGTTGTTTTCCGTCAGATCCCCCAACTGCCCGGCCATGGAAGACACCACTGCGAACACGTCGGAGCGTTCCTTGGCAATGATCTGCTCGCCCGGTTTCAACGCCACCTTGGACTTGCCGGCCTTGATGCTGAGCGTCACCGCCGCCAGCAGGCCGGGGGCGGCGACTTCGCCGATGCTGTCGTTGGGGATGCGCCAACCCTGGACGACGCCGAAATTGACCCGGAACTGCATGCGGCCGTCCTTTTCCTCGGGGATGACATCTTCGACCTGGCCGATGGGATAGCCTTCGTAGACCACCTGGGTGCCGAATTTGACCCCGGTGACGTTGGCATAATAGGCATGATAATTATCGGTGGCGCCGGTCCGTCCCGTCAGAAGGGCGATGGAAACCACCAACGCCACGACCATGCCGACGACGAAACCCCCGACCACCAGGTAATTGATCTTGCTGCTTCTCATAGGGTTGCGTCTCCGCCGATTTCCTCGCCGGTCAACCGGCCGAGATATTCGTCAGGGTCAATGGTATCGTCTTCGGGCATCCGGTTCAGCAGGTTTTGGACCCGTTCGTTTTTCGATTTCTTGACCTCGTCCACGGTTCCGATCATCAGGATATGGCCTTTGTCGAGGATGGCGATGCGGTCGGCGATCTTAAACGCGCTGTCCAGTTCGTGGGTGACGACGACGACGGTCATGCTCATGGCGGCGCGCATATCCAGGATCAGGTCGTCCAGGGCCGACGCCACGACCGGGTCAAGCCCGGCCGAAGGCTCGTCGCAGAAAAGGATTTTCGGGTCCATGATGATGGCGCGGGCAAAGGCCGCCCGCTTGATCATGCCGCCGGACAGTTCCGCCGGCATCAGGTTCTCGAACCCGGCCAGGCTGACGACTTCCAGCTTCATCCGGGCCATGATTTCCATGGTCGTCGGGTCCAGATCGGTATGCTCGTAAAGGGGCAGCATGATGTTCTCGCCGACGGTCATGGAGCTGAACAGCGCGCCGCCCTGGAAGGCCACGCCCAGCTTTTTGCGGAGGTTGAACATATCGATGGCGTTCAGTTTCTCGATGTCCTGGCCCAGGATCTTCATGGTCCCGGAGGTATGCGCTTCCAACGCCATCAAATGACGAAGCAGCGTGCTTTTGCCCGACCCGCTGCCGCCCATGATGACCATGATCTCGTTTTCGCGGACGTCCATGGTGATGCCCTTGAGAATCTCACGCTCGCCGTAATGGGTGACCAGGTTCTCGACCTCGATCACCTTGTCCGGCGCCTTGTCCGGCGCCGGGACGGTTTGTTCCGTGTCCTTGTCTTCGGCCATGGTTGCCTTACCTGGTCGCCACGAAAGCGAAGATCATGTCGGTCACGATAATGGCCGAGATCGCCTGCACCACGGACCGTGTCGTCGCCTTGCCGACGCCTTCGGCGCCGCCCGTGACCGAAGTCCCGTTGACGACGCCGATGACGGCGATCAGGACCGCGAAGATGGCGCTTTTGCCGATCCCGTGCCAGACATCGTCAACGGAAAGGATACTCCGCACCTCGTCGAAATAAGCCGCCAGCGATATGCCGAGGTCGATGCCGACATAGAGGCCCGCCGCCAACAGCCCCATCAGGTCCGAGAGAATCGTCAGCATCGGCACCATCACCAGCATGGCCAACAGCGCCGGCACCACCAAAAACCGGGTCGGGTTGATCCCCATGACATTCAGGGCGTCGATTTCCTGGTTGATCTTCATCGTCCCGATGCGGGCGGCGAGCGCGGAGCCGGACCGCCCGGCGACCAGAATGCCGGTAATCAGCGGCGAAAATTCCCGCACCACCGAAAAGGCTATGCCGATGGTGACCCGGGTTTCGGCGCCGAAAATCCTGAGCGTGTGGATGCCCTGGATCGCCAGCATGACCCCGATGGCCGCCGCCAGCAACCCGACGATGGGGATGGCCTGGATGCCGATTTCCATCATCTGCGCGAAAACCGATCCGACCCGCACCGGCTGCTTGCGCCGGGGGCCCAAAATCAGCCAGAAGAAGCTTTCGACCACCAGCGCGCCGCCGTTGCCGATTTCCTCGATGCCGGCGACGGAATAGCGGCCGACCTTGTCGAAAAAACGGGCCAGCCAATTCTGGTTATCGGTCGGGGCCATGGAAAACGCTTTCTACCGCACCTGTTTGAGGCCGTCTTCGACGGTGTCGCAGATGGTAAAGACCTTGTCCAGCCGCGCCAGTTGCAGGACCCGCATCGCGCCCTCGCTGACCGCCACCAGAACCAGGGTGTTCCCGGATTTCCTCGCCGTTTGCAGGCTTTCGACCAACGAGGCAACGCCCGACGAATCGATATAGCCGATGGCGCTGAGATCAACCAGGACCGGGCGCCTTTGGCCGACGCAATCCAAAAGGACCTTGCGCGCGTCCGGCGAGCTTTGCAGATCGACGTCGCCCTCCAGCGCGACGACGATGGCGTCTTTTTCGTCTCTTATTTCATGTTTCATTATCGGGTCCCTTTGGCAGTTTTTTCACCATCCTCAACAGGTTTCCGCCGTCGGCGGGGGTCGGCATGAACTGTACGTCGTCCATCACCTCGCGCATGAGATGGGTGCCCAGCCCGCCGGGCTTGATGTCGTCCAGGTTCCTGGGCTTGACCGAGGAAACGTCGATGGATTCGGCGAAATCGCGGAGCAGGAAAACCAACGCATCGCTCCGGCGGATGATCTCAAGGCCGATCTCGCCCTTCGGCGAGCCGCCGTAGGCATGGCGAATGACGTTTTGGCAGGCTTCGTCGACGGCGATAACGATATCGCGGCTGACATCCTTGTCGCAGCCGCAGAACTGGGCCGTTTCCCCAACCGCGTTGCGGATCAGCTTCAGCCGGTCCGGCTGCGAGGGAACGGTCAGGCTCAGCAGGACTTCCTCTTCCCCGGCCACCGCGATGGGGTCTTCCGGTGTCTTCACCACGGCGACGGTTTTCCCCGACGCGCGCAGGCCCAGGGGCGCCCCGTCGTCGATGGCGAGCAGGGTCAGATCATCGCGAAGCGCCGCATCGCCGTGGTCGATGCAATCGATGACGGCATCCAGCTTGCCCTTGACGTTGAGGGCGGCGTTTTCCCGGATCAATTTCTTCATCCCCCCGACTTTCAACTCCCGGCCGTCTTCCAGATAGCCTTCGGTGACCCCGTCAGTGAAAATGTAGAGCGCCCCCCCGTCAAGCTTCAGTTCGGTTTCGGGAAATTCAAGGCCATCCACCAGGGCCGGCGAGATTCCCAATGGCGGGGCTTCGGCCGGCAACGCATGGAAGTCACCTTCCGCATCGTGAAACAGCGGCGGTTCGTGTCCGGCGTTGGCAAACCGGACGATGCCGGTCGAAGGATCGTAGATCCCGCCGACCATGGTCACGAACATGCCGCGGGTCGTGGTTTCACAGATTTCCGCATTGATGCGCGCCATCAGCATTCCCGGCTGCCGGACGGTCTTGCCCAGGCACCGGTACAGGCTCGTCGTCTTGGCCATCATCAGCGCCGCGTTCATGCCCTTGCCGGAAACATCGCCGAGGGTGAAGCAGATGCGCCCGTCGTCGAGCGGGAAGAAATCGTAAAAGTCGCCCGACACGGTCCTCGCCGCGTGGTTGACGCCGGCGACGGGATAATCGTCGCCGCCCGCTTCGGGCAGCAGCGAACGCTGGATTTCGGCCGCCAGTTCCAGTTCGCGGGCGAAGCGCTCCTGTTCGACCAGGGCCTCGGCCTGGCGGGCGTTGTGAATGGCCAGCGCCGCCGAGGCGCTCATCGCCTGCAGAAGATGCAGGTCCGATTCCTCGAACAACCCGTCGCCGCCGCGCTTGTTGATCAGTTCGATGGCGCCGATGCGCTGGTCCTTGACGCTCATCGGCGCGCACAGAATGGACCGGGTGGTGACGCCGCTCTCCTCGTCGATCCCGCCGTGGAAGCCGGCGTCCTTGGTGACGTCGCGGACGATCTCGCCGATTTCGTTCTGCACACAGCGCCCGACGATGCCCTGGTCGCATCTCAGCGTCAGCCCGGTGATTTCCGACGGCCCCTCGCAGGCGTGACATTTCAGCGTTTCGCCCGTGTCATCCAGCAGGAACAGGGCCCCGCCCTCGGCGTCGAGGTATTCGGTAATGTGCTTGATGGCGCGTTTCAGGGACGCCTCGATGTCCAGGGACGAGGCGAAATCCCGGCCCATGGCCGACAGCAGCTCCAGGTGGTCGTATATCTGGTGGCCCGTTTGTCCGCCCCCGCCGCCGGCGGGCAAGGGGGTATCGGACACGCTGACGGATTGCCGTTTTCCCATGCTTCGTTCCGCCTTATCAGACGCCGGCCCTGACTAGGCCGGGAATATAACGAGCCGGGCCGATGGGGGTGAAAACGCCTGAAAATTGTTTCATATCAAGGATCAAGTGAACAGGATAGCCCGTGGCGCGGGCGAAAGCCAGAAGCGACAAAGGGTTAAGAATATTGCCAAATTCCGGCAACCGGTGGTACGAAACGGCAAGAATGCGCGCGCCGTGGGAGACCGCCATGAAAGACATATCCGACAAGAAGCTTCTGAAAACCGGGCTGATCGGCTCCGGCGTCATAGCGATTTGCTGTTTCACGCCGGTTTTGGTGTTGACGATGGGAGCCGTCGGCCTGTCGGCGCTGGTCGGATGGTGGCTGGACTTGTTGTTGTTTCCGGCGCTGGGGCTGTTCCTGTTGATGGCTGGTTATGGGTTCTACCGGCTGCGGCAACGCCAGGCGGAAGACGCCTGATGGCGGCGGCGGAACCGGAACTTTTCTCGGAACTCACCTGTCCCGAATGCGGCCACAGGAAGACCGAGGAAATGCCCACCGACGCCTGCATTTATTTCTACGAATGCGAGGAATGCGGAACGCTGTTGAAGCCCAACCCGGGCGACTGCTGCGTTTTCTGTTCCTTCGGAACGGTCCCCTGCCCGCCCATCCAGATGGGCGGGGGCCGCGGCGCCTAG
>NZAZ01000008.1 GCA_002686255.1 Rhodospirillaceae bacterium | reverse complement strand
CTGTAGCAAACACCAATATATCTGGCGGAACTGTGACCCTCAATGGCGGGACAGTACAGGTTGATGCAGACACAAACTTTATCTCTGATCTGGTTCATCAATCGAATTCCAGCATTGTTGTTGCAGACGGAAAGAATCTCAATTATTCCGGTAGTGAACTTAATGTTGGAGCACTAATGCTTACGTTGTCAGGAGCAGGTAATTTTGCCAACACAGACAATTTGACACTAAATGATCCAGCAAGTTATCTGAAGTTAAACGGTATTNCGAAGGTCANNAAAGTTTCANTTTCTGCNGACAACACAACAGGCAAACTGGAGATCGCTCAGGATTCAATAATTGAAACATTTTCGCATTCAGGATCTTCACGGATTGATATTGCAGATACGAAAACCCTGACGTTGAATAATGCTTTTGAAATTCCGTCAGGCAAGTCGATGGAATTGCTTGGTACAGGCGGTGGGACTTTGAGTTTGGCGGACAAATTAACTCTTTCCGGTACACTGAAAGTAAATGCGGCGTATACAATCAAGGATGGAACGATTGAACTTGGAGAAGCCAGTTTACTGGATGCGGATTACAATACGAGCATTGCTTCCAATATCTTGATTTCCGGAAACAGCACAATTGATATTGCATCAGGAGTTAACTTGATTTATGAAGGTGTAGTCATAGACCTACTGAATTTCCAGTTAACAATGCTGGGAAGTGGTACTTTTTCAAACACTAATTCGATTCTCCTAAGTGTTTCAGATAGTTTGTTGATAATCGCAGGTGATGTTACAATCGCGAAGATTAAAGTAGCGGCAAATAGTGCAGAGGGAAAAGGTTTACTTGTAAGAAGTACAGACGCTAACGTTACTAATTTGAACTTGTTGGCAGACATGAGACTTTCATATAGTGATGATTCTCATGAGCTGAATGTTGAGAACTTAAACGTTGATTCAACTTCTAAAATAATTGGTGACGATAGTGAAGGCTGGCTTTTGGTGACAGAAGTAGTCCAGCAGGCGGATGTAATTTTGACTCTGCAGGATGTAAATGTGAGGGTGAAGAAGGAACTTAAAATCGACTATAAAGATCAAGTTGTGATGACAGGCAGCACAGTTTTTGAAATTGGGGGAGGTCTCACATTTAATGTCAGTGGAACAATGAACTTCAACAGGTCCATGATAGCCAACATAAACCTGAATGGCGGGACGATGTGTGTCACAGATAATGTGACCATTTCTGGAGAAATTAGACATACTGCCACCAATTCCACAATTTTTATTGCTCCAGATAAAGTTTTGACTTATGAGGGTTCAGTCCCTGTTAATGTTAATGAACTGAGTCTTGCAGTCCAGGGCGGTGGACGATTTTCCAGTTGGGATAATAACTCAATCATGCTGAATAGAGATGGAGGAATCCTTAAACTGGCTGACAATTCAACGACGCTTTCTCATCTTGGAGTCGAACAAAGCATAGGTACTACTGAAAGTGACAAGTTCCTGAATGTAGAAGCGAGCGCGGGTTCTGATTGTGCCGGTGATGATATTACTACAGCGGGCTCATCAAATATAGTGGTAGAATCTCTTAATCAAGAAGGAAATTCAAATCTAGGTTTGTCAGCATCGAGTATGTTGAGTATTTCAGCTTTTACAAATTCCAGAATTCCGAGTCAAAAGACACTTACTGTTTCGGGTGACAGCGGTCAGTTGAAACTTGGGGGAACCTTGAGATTTCAAAATGGAAGTAAGTTTGTCCTTGATTCTCAGGGATCAATAGTTAGCGGCGATTTTGATTTTGAGGAAAACAATACTTTGGACGCTCAACAGTCCGTTAGTTTTCAATCATCGAGCAGCAAATGGAAAAATTCTCAAATAATAGTAGGTGCTGCTGCAGTTCTTAATTTTGAAGTCAATCAATTTCAGACTCAAGGCACTTTGACAAAAACAGGTGGTGATCTTTCATGGGACAACGTGAGCTGGAACCTGCTTGGAGACACCAGCTATACAAGCAATAGTCCAGCCGAAATAAATACACTTGCTTTAAATAATAAACAACTAACGTTGGGTTCAGCTGACAGTGATTTGACAGTCTCCGACAACGTAACATTGGATGCATCGAGTGAAAAGATCTTAACAGGGGCCGCAGATTTAATCATGCAGGGTGGTTTTGTAATGCAAGATGGACTTGTTTCTTCAACAACTGGATTGGTTTCACTTGAAAAAGGAGGTGAGCTTTCTGGAAGTGGAACATTGGATGTTTCCGGTAGTACTCTGAAACTGGGTGATGATTTTAGCAAAACCGCAGGTACTCTTACAACAACCATAGATGGCACTACTCTGGAGTTGGCTGAGAATATTACTTTGACGAGTGATACTTCCCTGGATGTGAAAACCCTAAATTCGAATAAAAAAATTCTCACACTTGGATCAGAATCAACAGATTTGACGGTAAATGACCCAATAACTATGAATGACGCGGATCATCAGATTCGTACCAATTCCGCAGATTTGACACTGAATGGTTTGTTAACTGTA
Source organism: Rhodospirillaceae bacterium (assembly GCA_002686255.1). Taxonomy (GTDB): domain Bacteria; phylum Pseudomonadota; class Alphaproteobacteria; order Rhodospirillales; family Casp-alpha2; genus Casp-alpha2. The sequence goes on along the minus strand of NZAZ01000008.1, from coordinate 4,339 downwards.
GCGAACGGTACTGTCGACTCAGATAACGGGACAGTGACGTTTAACGGTGGTTTGACACAAAGTGGAGGAGTCCTTAACATCAACAACACCTCACTAATTTTGGGTGCAGATGTTAAAAAATCCAGCGGTACTCTACAGACATTGACTTCATCAGTCAACGTAATCAGCAATTTGACAATTAGTAGCGACAGTGTTCTTTCAGTTGCAACAATTAATCTTGGAGCAAATACACTCTCACTGGGTTCTGCATCGAGTAATTTGTTAATCAGCGATAACTTGTCATTAGCAGAAGCAAATGCCTCACTGCAAACAGGTAGCGCAGATTTGACGGTGGAAGGCGATGTGATACTTGCTGGCGGGAAATTAAGTTCAACCGGTGGTACACTTCTCTTTAGGAAAGGCGGGCAGCAGTCCGGAACATTTGATCTTGATCTTGGAACAAGCATTTTCAGTCTCAGTGGAAACTATACGAAAAGTAGCGGAACTCTATCTGCTTCTTCTGCTGAGTTGAAATTGTTGGATAATATTACTCTCAGTAGTGATTCAGCTCTTGTGTTTGACCAATTGGAATTGAANNATCTGGCTCTGACTCTGGGTTCTGCAAGNACAGATNTNNCAGTNACTTCCNNAGTAACTCTNGATAATGCANNNGAATGGCTNANNACTGCAGANGCAGATTTAAGTTTGCTTGCTGCTCTTAATATCAGTGATGGCGGACTTACTTCAACAGGTGGAATTATATCTTTGCTGACAGGAGGTGAGCTTTCCGGAACCGGTAAATTTGATCTCAGTGGAAGTAGTTGGGTTCTAGGTGGTAATTATGATAAATCAAGCGGAACTCTCACATCTTCGCAAACTGAATTGAAGCTTGCCGCCAGCAGTACCTTGACCAGTAACGAAGCCTTAAGTTTTATGAATCTGGATCTGAATGATCTGACTCTGACATTAGGAAGCGCAACAACCGATCTCAGTGTAGAAAATGAAGTCGTAATAGACACATCCACAGAAGGGATCCTGACTGCAGATGCTGATTTGATTTTACTAAGCGCATTGACCATGAGTGATGGGCAGTTGACAAGTACAGGAGGCAGTCTTAAATTTGCCTATGGTCAAACGTCCATATTCAGTGGTGACGCAGTGATGATGCTTGATTATACCGATTTGACCTCTTCTGATAATGAAAGTGGAGTAGCGCTGATTGAAATTGATGGAGAGCCAGATTTGAGTATGACTAATACTAGTACGATTTCATATATTACACTTTCTACCAGTGAAAGCACAGTTGGTTCAATTAGTACTTCCGGAGGGGTAGCTTGCTCGGTCAGCTGTACCGGTTTCACAGAGACTGGTGCATACGGATTTAATTCACATGGTCTGTATAGAAATGTAAGCAGTGCCAACTGGATGCTCTCTGAATCTGATGGTGTACGTAAAACTGCTACGATGTCAGTTAAGCTGCTCAGTCGACCTACCAGTGATGTGGATGTTGTTTTGAGCAGCTCCGATTCGACTGAAGCCACCTTGGACAAATACAAATTATCTTTTACTCCAAGCACATGGAACCGTATCCAGCAACTGACAATCACGGGAGAAGATGATTCTATCTTTGATGGAGATGTTCGCGTACGCATTGTGGGCTACACCGAATCGACGGATACAAATTATACTACGACTACAGGCGATAATCCGCATGCTTTCAAATATACTTTTACGAACATCAACGATGATCAGCAAAAAGGTTTGAGTCCAATAGTGCAAATAGGTGCTGATCAAAAAGTTAATGAACAGACTCGGGTAATTTTGGACGGTTCTGCTTCTTATGACCCTGATCCGACCGGGCGTATAGTGTCATACAAATGGGTTTATGTTGGTCAGCGGACAGATATAACAATTACACGTGAAAGTGAGAGTATCGCATATTTATATGCACCTGATATTGATGAGACAACCGTCATATTATTTGGACTGGAAATAATTGACGATGATGATACAGCAGCATACGGATCAACCACAGTTACTATAATACCTGTTATAGAGGTTTCCGCGGTTACAGGTGTAACCGATGCGATTAGTCCCAAATATCCAGAAGATATAACTTTGGATGAAGAAACCACTAATAGTGATGGTTCAAAAACACTCAAACTGGTTTCTGGAACAACAGAACTAGACATGGATATGAAAACTGACGGAACCGTTACCAGCACCTTGAAAACTGATGACGGTTCAGAATCTAAAGTGAATATTCCAATTGGTGCGGAAGTCAATATGAACAAGGATGCTTCTCTCACTGTTTCCATGTCACTGAACAGTGGTGTAACTTTGTCAACAAACATCAGTTCCGAAGGAGACATGACAATCGGAGTTACATCCGGAAGCACGGGTGCAAATGTAAAAGCGCCAAAGGGTTCTGAAGTTAGCATTGGCAGTGACGGGACTTCCAGTATTTCTCTGCCTGCTTCTACAGATACTACAAGTGGAGTAACTTCTCAGGTTGTCAGTACAGTCAGTCCGGATGGTTCTACCTTGTCAGAGATAACCCTGAGCGGCGGTACTGGCAGGACTGCAAATGCGTACAGTTCTGGATCAGTTACGTCAAGTTTAACTACAGATTCAAATCTGGCAGTTTCAATTGATACCAGCAACGGAGTAGCTGCTAGTATGTCTGTAACTGAAGGAACACTTGTCGCCAGTATTTTAAGCAACGGTAACACATCAGCAAGTTTTGACAACGGTTCCAGTCAAACAACATTCAGTTCTTCAACTGCTATGAACCTACAAGTCAAGAGCGGAAAAGTTGTCAGTACTTCAACTGCGGAAACAGGAAGTGATGGAGTCAGCCGAACAATCAGCAGTACGACCAGCAGCACGGAAACAGCTGTTCAAGTGGAGGGTACAGGTGTTTCTGGCAGTACTCTGAAAGTGGCTACCGGTTCTACAATAGCAATCAGTAGCGATCGTACAGTAACATCCAATTTTGCGCCAAGTTCCAGTATGAGTAGTAGTGTGAGCATAAATAGTGTAGGCCAAATGATACCGATAATCACCACTGTTTCCTCCAACGCGAAGCAGATTTTTCCTGAAGTAGGTCCTGGTGGAATGGTCAGTCAGGAATCCGGAAAAATGGTAGTTTCCATTCCTCTAAACAGTTCAGGAAGTGCGCGCAGTTTGTCTAAAAGCAAAACTTCTCTCCGAACTTCATTACGCACTGGAGTTTCTGCAGAATATTCGACGACAGGTCAATGGGTAGGTGTTGATACAACTTCCGGAAAACCGATTTATATCCAGTCTGCATCTTCGGATGCGACAGTCGTACTGGAAAATGCTTACGACAACACAACCAATGTCAGCCTGTCTTCCGGGACAGCGGATTTGCGCATCGGTGACGCTTCGCCTTCTGCGTTGAGTGGGACAGTTTCTGTGAGCAGTTCACCTGCATCGGTGACCATGAGTGGAACACGAAACCTGATTTCATTACCGGCTTTTACTACAATTGAAACCACCAGCTTTGAAAGTCAATTCGGTGCTTACAAAGCGGTTTGGGTACGCCGCAATGATGCATGGCAATTTTATACAAGCAGTGACAATAAAACAGTCTACACCGATAAAGGATATACGGAGTTAAGCTCAAGCATTGAAGCCGGGGAAGGGATTTGGGTAGAATTGAATACACCGGTTAATCCTACAAAATTCGAAATCGCGAATTATGGTGGATATACTGGATTGCCCCAGTTAAGCAGTATGACTTCCGAGTGGAATTTAGCCGGTACTGCAAAAAAGATTACGGTTGAAGAAATCACACAGGCTGTAAATTTTGATCAAACCTCTGAGGATGACGCCAATACTCTGGGCTTCCTCCAAAATTCGGCAGGAAATGGACCACCGTCCGGATTGCAAATATCAAATCTTGAATTTGAAATCGCAGTAAATGAAATTGGACAAATTTCACGTATTGTCCTGCTGCTGACAATGTTAATGTTGGCATCAGCAAGTTTGTTGTGGTATCAAAGAAAAACACTGGAAAGACTTAGTATTCAACCCGGGAAACTCCATATTTGGATACCGGCACGGCAAATAGCTTTTGTGGTTGGAATTCTTATGCTGGCCGTTGCCTGTGCTCCTCCTCAGGGTGATTCAACATCCTCCACTTATGACTATTCAGGTTCCTATGACCGTTTACATTCAGTCTGGAAGTGGGATGACACAAACAGCAAATGGTTAGCCTACTCTCCAAAAACTTCGGTCGCGGCGGAGTTAGTGACTCAGGGTTACAGTACTTTCAGTTCCGTTGAGAAAGGCCAGGGATATTGGTTGCGCCTCAGTACCAGTGGGGTACCTACCA
>NZAZ01000007.1 GCA_002686255.1 Rhodospirillaceae bacterium | reverse complement strand
CGGCATTTCTTTCGGCAAGGACGACCTTGTGGTTCCCGACGCCAAGGAACGGCTTGTCGCCGAGACCGAGGACATGGTCAAGGAATATGAGCAGCAATACCTGGACGGCCTGATTACCCAAGGTGAAAAATACAACAAGGTTGTCGATGCATGGTCCCATTGCACGGACCGCGTCGCCGACGATATGATGAAGATCATTTCGTCCCAAGAGCCCGGGAAACCCGTGAATTCGGTTTACATGATGGCCCATTCGGGGGCCCGCGGTTCGGCGGCACAGATGAAACAGTTGGCTGGCATGCGCGGCCTGATGGCCAAGCCGTCCGGGGAAATCATCGAAACCCCGATCATTTCGAACTTCAAGGAAGGGCTGTCGGTTCTGGAGTATTTCAATTCCACCCACGGCGCCCGCAAGGTCTTGGCCGATACGGCGCTCAAGACCGCCAATTCGGGGTATCTGACCCGGCGCCTGGTCGACGTCGCCCAAGACTGCATCATCGTCGCCGAAGACTGCAAAACCAAGTCCGGTATTACCGTCAGCGCCGTGGTCGATGGCGGCGATATAGTCTCTCCGTTGACGGACCAAATCCTCGGCCGTTGCGCCGCCGAAGACATCAAAGACCCCGCGACGGGCAAAACCCTGGTCAAGGCGGGAATAATGATCGAAGAGGAAGCCTGCGTCGTCATCGAGGCCGCCGACTTCGAATCCGTCCACATCCGCAGCGTCCTGACCTGCACCTTGAAGGAAGGGGTCTGCGGCAAGTGCTACGGGCGCGATTTAGCTCGCGGCACCCCGGTCAACATCGGCGAAGCCGTCGGCGTTATTGCCGCGCAGTCCATCGGCGAACCCGGCACCCAGCTGACGATGCGGACCTTCCACATCGGTGGCGCCGTACAGCGCGGCGCCGAGCAATCCCGAATCGAGGCAAACGTAGAGGGCAAGGGGCAACTTAAGAACTGTTCCTCGGTCAAAAACAGCCAAGGGGTTCAGATCATCATGTCCCGCAATGCGGAATTGACGCTGGTCGATTCCCAGAGCCGCGACCGGGCCCGCCACCGGATTCCCTACGGGGCCCGGCTTTTGGTCAAGGACAAGGCCAAGGCCAACCGCGGCGACAAGCTTGCCGAATGGGATCCCTATACGCTTCCCATCATCACCGAGAAGGAAGGCATCGCCAATTACATGGACATAGTCGAAAGCGTGTCGATGATGGAGAAGACGGACGAAGCGACCGGCATCGCATCGAAAGTGGTGATCGACTGGAAGCAGCAGCCCAAGGGGGCGGATCTCAAGCCCCGGATTACGCTACGCGACAAGAAAAACAAGGTCATCACCCTCGATAACGGGCTTGAGGCCCGGTATTTCATGCCCGTGGATGCGATTCTTTCCGTCGAATCCGGACAGCAGGTCCATGCCGGCGACGTGCTGGCAAGGATTCCCCGTGAATCAGCCAAGACCCGCGACATCACCGGTGGCTTGCCTCGCGTCGCGGAGCTGTTCGAGGCCCGCAAGCCCAAGGACTATGCCATCATTTCCGAATCCGTGGGACGGGTCGAATTCGGCAAGGATTATAAGAACAAGCGCCGCATCGTCGTCGTTCCCGGTGACGGCAAGGGCGAACCGATGGAATACCTGGTCCCGAAAGGCAAACATATTTCCGTTCAGGAAGGCGATTATGTGGAAATCGGCGACAGCCTCATGGATGGCAATCCGGTTCCCCATGACATCTTGCGGGTGCGGGGCGTCGAAGCCCTGGCCGAATACCTGATCAACGAGATTCAGGAAGTCTACCGGCTGCAGGGCGTGAAAATCAACGACAAGCACATCGAGGTCATCGTCCGTCAGATGCTGCAGAAGGTGGAAATTTCCAATGGCGGCAATACCACTTTCCTGGTCGGCGAACTGATTGACCGTAAGGAATTCGACGAGGTCAACGCCAAGACCAAGGAAGAGGGCGGCAAACCGGCTCAGGCCATGCCGGTTCTGCAGGGTATCACCAAAGCCAGCCTGCAGACACTGTCGTTCATTTCCGCCGCTTCTTTCCAGGAAACGACGCGTGTTCTCACGGAAGCCGCCGTTTCGGGCCGGGTCGACAACCTCATCGGGCTTAAGGAAAACGTCATTGTCGGGCGCCCCATCCCCGCCGGAACGGGCAGCATCATGAACGGTTTCCGCGCCATCGCCGCCGAGCGGGACAAGGAATTATCCGCTTTGCAGGCCGAAGAAAAGACCGATTTCGAAATCGAAAACGCCGAATCGGCGGCCGAAGAAGCGCCCGCGGAAGGAGCCGAATAAGAATCGAATCAAGGGCTTTTTTTCCGGCCGGTCCGGGTTCTTCCGGGCGGCCGGAAACCCTTTGAAAATCAGCGCTTTTAGTGCTTGACGGGATATGGGCTCGTTACTATATTCCGGCCACTCCGCAGGGGCTGGTGGTAGGCTGTCCGGTCTAGACGCAGCCGCCTATGCGATTTGGAAAAAATTGGATTTCTGGTCTCCGGGCAACTAGATTTCGGCCGGGAGATCATTATTGTTTGACCCTTGATTAGGACTTTTTTTCAAGGGCTTGGCATCATGGTTTAAACCCCGTGATGCCTGTGAGTATGTGAGGAATTTAGGGTTTTAAGCCCCGCCGAGGACACGAAAAAGGCGCTTGAATCGGCTTAGAGGAATTGGACGAAACGTATGCCGACCATCAATCAACTGATTCGCAAACCGCGTAAATCTCCGGTAATGCGAAACAAGGTTCCGGCGCTTGAACAGTGTCCGCAGAAGCGGGGCGTGTGTACGCGCGTCTACACCACGACCCCGAAAAAGCCGAATTCGGCCCTTCGCAAGGTTGCCCGCGTCCGCCTGACCAACGGTTTCGAGGTCACGTCCTATATCCCGGGCGAAGGCCATAACCTGCAGGAACACTCGGTGGTCATGATCCGCGGCGGCCGCGTCAAGGACCTTCCCGGCGTGCGTTATCACATTATCCGCGGAACCCTTGACACCCAGGGCGTTTCCGACCGCCGCCAGCGCCGTTCGAAATACGGCGCCAAACGGCCCAAATAAGGAACGTCCCGATGTCCCGCCGCCGAGCCGCTGAAAAACGCAAAATCCTGCCTGATCCGAAATACAAGGACCTGGTGGTCGCGAAATTCACTAATTCCTTGATGCTCAACGGCAAGAAATCCGTGGCCGAAAGCATCATTTACGGCGCTTTTGACCTGATTGAGAATAAAAGCGGGCAGGATCCGCTGAAAACCTTTCACGAAGCGATAGAGAACGTCAAACCGGGCGTCGAGGTGCGCTCGCGGCGAGTCGGCGGCGCCACCTATCAGATTCCGATCGAAGTCCGCTCTGACCGCCGCCAAGCCCTTGCTATCCGCTGGCTTGTCGATTTGGCTCGGCAACGATCCGAAAACACCATGACCGAGCGCCTGTCGGGGGAACTGCTGGACGCGGCCAACAACCGCGGTGCGGCGGTTAAGAAACGGGAGGACACCCACAAAATGGCGGAGGCCAACAAAGCCTTCTCCCATTACCGTTGGTAGCTCCCAGGATATCCCATTATGGCCCGCTCAACCTCCCTCGATCAGTACCGCAACATCGGCATCATGGCCCACATTGATGCCGGCAAGACGACGACCACGGAACGGGTCCTTTATTACACCGGCAAGTCCTACAAAATTGGCGAAGTCCACGACGGCAACGCCACCATGGACTGGATGGAGCAGGAGCAGGAACGCGGCATCACCATCACCTCCGCGGCGACGACATGTTTCTGGCGCGACTACCGGATCAACATCATCGACACTCCCGGGCACGTGGATTTCACCATCGAGGTCGAACGCAGCCTTCGGATTCTCGACGGCGCCGTCGCCGTGTTCGATTCCGTCGCCGGCGTCGAGCCGCAGTCGGAAACAGTCTGGCGCCAGGCCGATAAATACGGCGTGCCGCGCATCTGTTTCATCAACAAGATGGACCGCACAGGCGCCGATTTCTTCCGCTGCGTTGAAATGATTGTCGACCGTCTGGGCGCCAACCCAGTGATCATGCAACTGCCGATCGGCGCCGAGGAGAATTTCGCCGGCCTGGTCGACCTGGTTACCATGAAGGCAATCATCTGGAAGGAAGAAACCCTCGGCGCCGATTTCGAGGAAGCCGACATCCCCGATGATCTCGTCGAAGAAGCCGCTCTGTACCGGGAAAAGATGATCGAAACGGCCCTCGAACATGACGACGCGGCCCTCGAAGGCTATCTTGAAGGCACCGAACCCGACGTGGAAACCCTTAGGAAATGCCTGCGCTCCGGCACTATTTCGGGTGACTTCATCCCCGTGTTCCTGGGCGCGGCTTTCAAGAACAAGGGCGTGCAGCCGTTGCTGGATGCCGTCGTCGATTACCTGCCGGCGCCCACCGACGTTGCCGCCATCAAGGGAACCAAGGCCGACAGCGGCGAAGTCATCGAACGGCACAATTCCGACGATGAACCGTTCGCGGCGCTGGCCTTCAAGATCATGAACGATTCCTTCGTCGGTTCCCTGACCTTCATCCGCGTCTATTCGGGCGTCGTCGAAAGCGGCCAGAGCATCATGAACACGGTCAAGGACAAGCGCGAACGGGTGGGGCGAATGCTGCTGATGCATTCAAACACCCGCGAGGATGTCAAAGAGGCCCGCGCCGGCGACATCGTGGCGCTTGCCGGCCTCAAGGACACCACCACCGGCGACACCCTGTGTGATGCCGACAACCGGGTGATCCTGGAACGCATGGAATTTCCCGATCCCGTCATCGAAATCGCCGTCGAGCCGAAAACCCAAAGCGACCAGGAAAAAATGAGCACCGCCCTGCATCGCTTGGCCGCCGAAGACCCCTCTTTCCGGGTCTCGTCCGATCCCGAAAGCGGACAGACGATCATCAAGGGCATGGGCGAACTGCACCTGGAAATCATCGTCGATCGGATGCTGCGGGAGTTCAAGGTCGACGCCAACATCGGTCAACCCCAGGTCGCCTACCGCGAGACGATCTCCCGCGAGGCCGTGGTCGATTACATCCACAAGAAACAGACCGGCGGTGCCGGACAGTATGCGCGGGTCAAAATCAGGGTCGAGCCGCTTCCTTCCGGGTCCGGTTACGAATTCGAGAACAAGGTGGTCGGCGGCTCCGTGCCCAGGGATTTCATCCCCGGCGTGAAAAAGGGCATCGCAAGCGCCATGGAATCCGGCATTATGACCGGCTTTCCCGTCACCGATTTGAAGGTCACGCTTTTCGACGGCGATTCACACGATGTCGATTCCAGCGTCATGGCCTTCGAGATCGCGTCGCGCGCCGCTTTCCGCGAAGTCGCCCAAAAGGCCAGGCCGCAGCTTCTTGAACCGATGATGCGGGTCGAAGTGGTGACGCCGGAGGAATACCTTGGTGATATCATCGGCGATCTGAACAGCCGCCGCGGCAACGTCAGCGGCATGGAACAACGCGGTAACGCCCGGGTCATCAACGCCTTGGCGCCGCTTGCCAACATGTTCGGTTACGTCAATTCGCTCCGTTCCATGAGCCAGGGACGGGCCCAGTTCACAATGCATTTTGATCATTACAAGGTCGTGCCCAATCAGGTTTCAGAGGAAATCCAAACCCGGTTGGCCGGGTAGGGCGCCCGACAGGGAGAAAAGTTATGGCCAAGGAAAAATTTGAACGCACGAAGCCGCATTGCAACGTCGGCACGATCGGTCACGTTGACCACGGCAAGACGACGTTGACGGCGGCGATCACGAAGGTTCTGGCGGAGACGGGCGGGGCTGAGTTCGTGGCTTTTGACGATATTGACAAGGCGCCGGAGGAGCGCGAGCGGGGGATCACGATTGCCACGGCGCACGTCGAGTACATGACGGAGAACCGTCACTATGCGCACGTCGATTGCCCGGGTCACGCGGACTACGTGAAGAACATGATCACCGGGGCGGCGCAGATGGACGGTGCGATTTTGGTTGTTTCGGCGTCGGACGGTCCGATGCCGCAGACCAGCGAGCACATTCTTCTGGCGCGCCAGGTGGGTGTTCCGGCGATTGTCGTGTATCTCAACAAGGTCGACCAAGTTGACGACGCGGAGCTTCTGGAGCTTGTCGAGCTGGAGCTGCGTGAGCTTCTGTCGAGCTACGATTTTCCCGGCGACGATATCCCGATCATCCCGGGTTCGGCGTTGGTGGCGCTCGAGGACGGCGACGAGGAGACGGGCAAGGGCTCGATCGTGAAGCTGATGGAGGCGGTTGACAGCTACATTCCGCAGCCTGACCGGCCGAAGGACCAGCCGTTCCTGATGCCGATCGAGGACGTGTTCTCGATTTCGGGCCGCGGCACGGTTGTCACGGGCCGTATCGAGCGCGGCGTGGTCAAGGTCGGCGAGGAGATCGAGATTGTCGGCATCCGTGACACGGAGAAGACTACGTGCACGGGGGTCGAGATGTTCCGCAAGCTTCTGGACGAGGGCGAGGCGGGCGAAAACGTCGGCGTTCTGCTGCGCGGCACCAAGCGCGAGGAGGTTGAGCGCGGCCAGGTTCTGGCGGCCCCGGGTTCGATCACGCCGCACACCAAGTTCAGCTGCGAGGCGTATATCCTGACCAAGGACGAAGGCGGCCGCCATACGCCGTTTTTCGGCAACTACCGCCCGCAGTTCTACTTCCGCACGACGGACGTGACGGGGACGGTGCAGCTTCCGGAAGGGACGGAAATGGTGATGCCGGGCGACAACGTGACCATGGACATCGAGCTGATCTCGCCGATCGCCATGGACGACGGCCTGCGCTTCGCCATCCGCGAAGGCGGGCGCACGGTGGGCGCCGGCGTCGTCGCCTCGATCAAGGAATAGGGCCAAGGGCGAAAGCCGGACCGGGTCGCGGGAAAGCAAAGGCCTCGAATTACGGAAGGGGTATAGCTCAGTTGGTAGAGCGGCGGTCTCCAAAACCGCAGGTCGAGGGTTCAAATCCTTCTGCCCCTGCCAGCCCTTGAGAAAGAAAGCCCCGATCTCCGTATGAGGAACAGAACGAAGAATTTTGGACGGACTGAATGAGCAAGACCAATCCGGTTGAATTTCTCCAGGAAGTGCGCCAGGAAACTTCGAAGGTAACCTGGCCGACGCGCAAGGAAACCGGCCTCTCGACGATAATGGTGTTCCTGTTCGTTATCCTGGCGTCGGTGTTTTTCCTGATCGTCGACCAAATCCTGCAATTCGGGGTCAAATTCGTTTTCGGGCTCGGAGGCTGAATCAAATGGCGGTTCGTTGGTACGTAGTTCACGTCTATTCCGGCTTCGAGAAAAAGGTCGCCCAATCCATCGAGGAACAGGCCAAGCAAAACGGCATGGACGATAAAATCCTGCAGATCATGGTGCCGGTGGAGGAAGTAGTGGAAATGCGCCGCGGCTCCAAGGTCAAGTCCGAACGCAAGTTCTTTCCCGGCTACGTGTTGGCGCAGATGGAAATGACGGACGAGACTTGGCACCTGGTGAAGAATACGCCCAAGGTCACGGATTTCCTCGGCGGCAAGGGGCGTCCGACACCGATTTCCGACGGCGAGGCCGATCGCATCCTGCATCAGGTGCAGGAAGGGATTGAGCGTCCCAAGCCTTCCGTCACCTTCGAGGTCGGCGAACAGGTAAGGGTCTGCGACGGGCCTTTCAACTCGTTCAACGGCCTGGTCGAGGAAGTGGACGAGGAAAGGGCAAGGCTCAAGGTCGCGGTCTCCATCTTCGGCCGCGCGACGCCGGTGGAATTGGAATACGCCCAGGTGGCGAAACTTTAATTTTTTGTGTGTGGGAGGCCCGCCATGGCCGGACCACGCTACTCGGTAAAAAAAGAACAACTGAGGATTTGAAATGGCGAAAAAAATAGCGGGTTACATCAGGCTGCAAGTGCCGGCGGGGCAGGCCAATCCGTCGCCGCCCATCGGCCCGGCCCTGGGCCAAGCGGGCTTGAACATCATGGAATTCTGCAAGGCGTTCAACGCCGAGACCCAGAACATCGAGCCGGGAATACCGATCCCGGTGGTGATCTCGGCCTATCAGGACCGCAGCTTCAGCTTCATCACCAAAACGCCGCCGGCCAGCTATTTCCTTAAAAAGGCGGCGAAGCTGGACAAGGCTTCCGGCGAGTCGGGCCGCGAGATTGTCGGCGTGGTGACCATGAAACAAGTCCGTGAAATCGCCGAAAAGAAGATGGTCGATCTGAATACCAAGGATATCGAGGCGGCCTGCCGGATGATCGCCGGGTCGGCCCGGTCCATGGGCATCAAGGTTCAGGGGTAGGGCCATGGCAAAACACGGCAAACGCCTGAGAAAGGCCTATGAAGCCATCGATCGCGAAACCGGCTACGGGATCACCGAGGCCGTCAGGATCATCAAGGATTCAGCGACGACCAATTTCGACGAAACGGTAGAGATCGCCATTAACCTGGGCGTTGACCCCAAGCACGCCGACCAGATGGTGCGCGGCACCGTGTCCTTGCCCCACGGCACCGGCAAGGCCTTGAAGGTCGCGGTTTTCGCCAAGGGCGACAAGGCCAAGGAGGCCGCGGCCGCGGGCGCGGATTTTGTCGGGGCCGAAGACCTGGCGGAAAATATTCAAAACGGCGAAACCGGCTTCGACCGCTGCATCGCCACGCCCGACATGATGGCGGTGGTGGGAAAATTGGGCAAGATTCTGGGTCCCAAGGGGTTGATGCCCAATCCCAAACTCGGCACCGTGACTCCGGACGTCACCAACGCCATCAAGGCGGCGAAGGCGGGGCAGATCGAATATCGCGTCGAAAAGGAAGGCATCGTCCATGCCGGCGTCGGCAAGGCCAGCTTTTCGGCCGATCAATTGGTGGAAAACGTCGCCGCGTTCGTCGACACCATCGTCAAGGCGAAGCCGAGCGGCGTCAAAGGCACGTATTTGAAGCGCGTCAGCCTGACCTCGACCATGGGGCCGGGGATCAAGCTTGATGTCGCCGGTCTTTCCGGCTGACGGCGCCGGAGGGTTGGATTCCGGCAGCGCCGGAAGGAGGTTTTAAGAATCGCCGCCGAGGCCGCAATGGTCGGCCAAGGCGGAGGTGGAAGCGAGCAAGCGACCGCTTCCAACCTGTCCGAGACAGCAGGTGCCGGCGTCTTTGATGGCGTCGGTTTAAGGGGATTTTCCCGCCTGCCGAGACAGTGTGAAGTCCGTTTTCAGGCGCTTTGTAATCGGCGTTTGCGAGCGGCTTGAACTGTTGCACTGGACAGGCGAGCCGATCTTCGAGGATTGGCCCGTTTGGGCCCCCCGGGGATCAAAGTGCAACGGCGGCGCGGCCCGGGTTTCATATCGGGCGGCCGCCACGAACTGGAGACGATAGAGTGGACCGAGCAGAAAAAGAAACCATGGTCGCTTCGCTGCATCAAACGTTCGAGGATGCGACCATCGTCGTCGTCACCCATTATTCCGGGTTGACGGTGGCCGAGATGGGCGAACTCCGCGATCAGATGCGCGAGGCGGGCGCGGTCTTCAGAGTGACGAAAAATCGGCTCACGCGTCGCGCTCTCGAAGGAACGAAATACCAGCCTCTGAACAAAATGTTCACCGGACCGACGGCCATTGCCTATTCGGAAGATCCGGTGGCGGCGGCGAAGGCGGCTGTCAATTTCTCCAAAACCAACGACAAGCTCATTGTCCTGGGCGGCGCCTTCGGCGATGAGCAACTGGACGTCGACGCCGTCAAATCGCTGGCCAGCCTGCCGTCGTTGGATGAATTGAGGGCGAAAATCGTTGCCATGATCAGCACCCCGGCGAGAAGTATTGCCGGCGTGTTGCAGGCACCCGCCGGGCAGGTCGCCCGGGTTATCGGTGCCCGTGGCGCTTCGGAAGAAACCGCGTGAACGCCGAAGTCCCAGTATCAAAGAGTTCAAGCCCAAGGAGTAAAAAGTAATGGCTAATCTAGAAAAAATCGCAGACAACCTTTCGAGCCTGACCGTCATGGAGGCCGCCGAGCTTTCCAAGTTGCTTGAGGAAAAGTGGGGCGTTTCCGCCGCCGCGCCGGTGGCCGTTGCCGCCGCCGGGGCCGACGCCGATGCCGGCGGCGCCGCGGCCGAGGAAAAGAACGAATTCGCCGTCATCCTGGCTTCCATCGGTGACAAGAAGATCAACGTCATCAAGGAAGTGCGCGCGTTGACCCAGCTCGGCCTGAAAGAGGCCAAGGACCTGGTCGAATCGGCGCCGGCGCCGATCAAGGAAGGAGTCCAGAAGAAAGAGGCCGAGGAAATTAAGAAGAAGCTGGAAGATGCCGGAGCCACGGTCGAATTGAAATAGCGTTGCCCCGCCGGACCGTCGGTCCGGAGTTGCGCGAGGATTTTTATATAGGAGCAGGCGGTTGTCCGGGTTTCCGTGAACCGCCGCCGGCTCCGATTGGAACACGCATTCGCCCGAATTGGCCCTGCCGCGGCCGGTAAAGTGGATGCGCCTGCCCCGCCGGGCTGCCGCTGCCGGGTTCTTTAGAGCCCCTTTTCAAGCGGCGCCTGGACACCTGATACGGGGTCTTTCCCGTCCGGCAGCGGTGGCCGGACGCCGGAGAGACCGGATAGACAATGAAGCGTGAGGAACGGTAATGGAAAAAACCTTCACGGGCCGCAAGCGTGTGCGCAAATATTTCGGCCGTCTGGCATCTGCCGTCGAAATGCCCAATCTGATCGAAGTCCAGAAGACGTCATACGAGCAATTCCTGCAACGGGAAACGAACGTCAACATCCGCACCGACAGCGGCCTGCAGGAGGTTTTCAAGTCGGTTTTTCCGATCAAGGACTTCTCTGAACGGGGCACTCTGGAATTCGTCAAATACGAGTTCGAACCGCCGAAATACGATGTCGAGGAATGCCAGCAGCGGGGAATGACCTACGCGGCGCCGCTGAAGGTGACCTTGCGTCTCGTCGTTTGGGACATCGACGAGGAAACCCAAGCCCGCTCCATCCGCGACGTCAAGGAACAGGACGTTTTCATGGGTGATATGCCGTTGATGACCGACAACGGCACCTTCGTCATCAACGGCACGGAGCGGGTCATCGTTTCCCAGATGCACCGTTCGCCGGGGGTGTTTTTCGACCACGACAAGGGCAAGACCCATTCATCGGGCAAATTTCTGTTCGCGGCGCGCATCATTCCCTACCGCGGTTCGTGGCTCGATTTCGAATTCGACGCCAAGGACCTGGTGTTCGTGCGCATCGACCGCCGCCGCAAGCTGCCGGTGACGACGCTCCTGATGGCTTTGGATAACGAGGAAACGGAAAAGCTCCGGCCCCGGCGCACCAACGCCGGCAAAACCGTGGCCCCGGAAGAAGCCACCGGCATGACGCCCGAAGATATCCTCGATTATTTCTATAAAAAAATCGCCTACACACGGGTCAAAAAGAAGGGATGGAAAACCAAATTTGTCGGCGACCGACTCAGGGGCGTGAAGCTTGTCATTGACCTGATTAACGCCAAAACCAACCGCGTCGCCGCCAAGGCCGGCACCAAGATGACGCCGCGGGTGATCCGCGAACTGGAACAAAAAGGGCTGAAGGAACAACTGGTGATGACGGAAGATCTGATCGGCAGCTACATCGCCGCCGACCTGATAAACCAGAAAACCGGCGAAATCTACATCGAGGCCGGTGGCGAGATCACCGAAGAAACGATGGAAGTCCTGGATAACGCGAAAATCAATGAAATCGCCACCCTCTCCATCGACCACGTCAATGTCGGCCCGTATATCCGCAATACCCTGGCGGTCGATAAAAATACCAACCGCGAGGAAGCGTTGGTTGATATTTACCGGGTCATGCGCCCGGGCGAACCGCCGACCCTGGAAACCGCCGAAGCGCTCTTCGGCAGCCTGTTCTTCGATTCCGATCGCTACGACCTTTCGGCGGTCGGCCGGGTCAAGATGAACTCGCGCCTCGGTTTCGAAACCGAAGATTCGGTACGGGTTCTGCGCAAGGAAGACATCCTCGAAGTGGTCCGGACCATGGTCGAGCTTAAGGACGGCCGAGGCGAAATCGACGATATCGACCATCTTGGCAACCGCCGCGTCCGCTCCGTCGGCGAACTGATGGAAAACCAGTACCGGATCGGCCTGTTGCGCATGGAACGCGCGATCCGCGAACGCATGAGTTCGGTCGATATTGACACCGTGATGCCGCACGATCTGATCAACGCCAAGCCTGCGGCGGCGGCGGTTCGCGAATTCTTCGGCTCTTCGCAACTCAGCCAGTTCATGGATCAAACCAATCCGCTGTCGGAAATCACCCACAAGCGGCGCCTTTCGGCCCTGGGGCCGGGGGGGCTGACCCGCGAACGCGCCGGCTTCGAGGTCCGCGACGTGCACCCGACCCATTACGGGCGCATCTGCCCGATCGAGACCCCGGAAGGGCCCAACATCGGCCTCATCAACAGCCTTGCCACCTATGCCCGGGTCAACAAGTACGGCTTCATCGAAACCCCGTACCGCCGGGTGGTCAACAGCACGGTCGGCAAGGAGGTGGTGTACCTCTCGGCCATGGAGGAAAGCCGCTATACCATCGCCCAGGCCAACGCCGAAACCGACGAAAAAGGAAAATTCACCCAAGATCTGGTCAGTTGCCGCAAGGGCGGCGACTTTATCATGGCCCGTCTCGAAGACATCGATTTCATCGACGTGTCGCCGAAACAGTTGGTGTCGGTCGCCACGGCCTTGATTCCGTTCCTGGAAAACGACGACGCCAACCGGGCCTTGATGGGTTCCAACATGCAGCGCCAGGCGGTGCCCCTGATTCAGACCGAAGCGCCGTTAATCGGCACCGGCATGGAGGCCGCCGTTGCCCGCGATTCAGGCGCCACCATCATCGCCAAGCGGTCCGGCATCGTTGATCAGGTCGACGCCACCCGTATCGTCGTCAGCGCCACCGAGGAAACATCCCATTCCGCAACCGGCGTCGATATCTTCAATCTTCTGAAATTTCAGCGTTCCAACCAGAACACCTATCTGCATCAACGGCCCCTGGTTAAAGTCGGCGACCGTGTCAAGGCCGGCGATACCATTGCCGACGGCCCGTCAACGGATCTGGGTGAATTGGCTCTTGGCCGCAACGTGCTGGTCGCCTTCATGCCCTGGCAGGGCTACAACTTCGAGGATTCCATCCTGATCTCGGAACGCATCGTCCGCGACGACGTTTTCACCTCTATTCACATCGAGGAATTCGAGGTCATGGCCCGAGATACCAAGCTGGGCCAGGAAGAAATCACCCGCGACATCCCCAACGTCGGCGAAGAGGCGCTGAAGAACCTGGACGAAGCCGGCATCGTCTACATCGGGGCCGAGGTCAAGCCAAGCGACATCCTGGTTGGCAAGGTGACGCCGAAGGGCGAAAGCCCCATGACGCCGGAGGAAAAACTGCTTCGCGCGATCTTCGGCGAAAAAGCCTCGGACGTCCGCGATTCCTCGTTGAAGCTGCCGCCCGGAGTTTCCGGCACGGTGGTCGAGGTGAGGGTGTTTTCGCGCCGCGGCGTCGACAAGGACGAACGTGCGCTGGCCATCGAGCGGGCGGAAATAGAAAGGCTGGCCAAGGACCGGGACGACGAACGGGAGATCCTGGAACGCAGTTTCCTAGCCCGCCTCAAGGCCTTGTTGTTGAACAAGAAAGCCGCGGGCGGCCCGAAGGATCTTAAATCCGGCACCAAGATCACCGAGGAGGTTCTCGATAGCTTCACCGCCGGCCAATGTTCGCAAATCGTGATTGCCAACGACCGGGTGATGAAGGATGTCGAATCCCTTAAGGGACAATTCGAAGCCGATATCGCCAAGCTTCAGGAACGGTTTGAAAACAAGGTCGACAAATTGCAGCGCGGCGATGATTTGAGCCCCGGCGTGATGAAGATGGTCAAGGTTTTCGTCGCCGTCAAACGCAAGCTGCAACCCGGCGACAAGATGGCCGGCCGCCACGGCAACAAGGGCGTGATCTCGAAGATCGTGCCGATGGAGGACATCCCTTATCTGGAGGACGGCACGCCCGTCGATATTGTGCTTAATCCGCTGGGCGTCCCGTCAAGAATGAATGTTGGCCAGATTCTTGAAACCCATTTGGGGTGGGCATGTGCCGGCTTGGGCCGCCAGATCGGCGAGATTTTGGAGGCCAATGATTCATCCGACAGAGCCAAGAATCTCAAGGCAAAGCTCAAGGACACCTATGGCCCCCGGGCCTACCGGGACGATATTGTCGGCCTAGACGACGAAGAGATTCTCGAACTCGGCGAAAACCTCAAAGGCGGCGTTCCGATCGCTTCTCCCGTTTTCGACGGCGCCCATGAGGGCGATATCGTCGATATGCTTGAGAAGGCGGGCCTCGACAGTTCCGCCCAGGTGACCCTGGTCGACGGGCGCACCGGCGAGCCTTTCGACCGGCAGGTGACCGTCGGATATATCTATATGTTGAAGCTGCACCACCTGGTGGACGACAAGATTCATGCCCGCTCCATCGGTCCCTACAGCCTGGTAACCCAGCAGCCGCTTGGCGGCAAGGCCCAGTTCGGCGGACAAAGGTTCGGCGAAATGGAGGTCTGGGCCCTGGAGGCCTACGGCGCCGCTTATACCCTGCAGGAAATGTTGACGGTCAAATCGGACGACGTTTCCGGCCGTACCAAGGTCTACGAGGCCATCGTCCGCGGCGATGACACCTTCGAGGCCGGAATCCCTGAATCGTTCAACGTTCTGGTCAAGGAGCTGCACTCCCTTGGCCTCAACGTTGAACTCGGTTAGCCGAGAACTGCATTAGGAGACGGACACATGAATGAATTGACTAAAGTTTTCGGCCAAGGGGGAATCCCCCAGCGGTTCAACCACATCCGCATTTCCATCGCTTCGCCGGAACGTATCCATTCCTGGTCATTCGGCGAAATCAAGAAGCCCGAAACCATCAACTACCGGACCTTCAAACCAGAAAGGGACGGCTTGTTCTGCGCCCGCATATTCGGTCCGACAAAGGATTACGAATGCCTGTGCGGAAAATACAAGCGTATGAAATACAAGGGCATTACTTGCGAGAAATGTGGTGTCGAGGTAACCCTGCAAAAGGTCCGGCGCGAACGCATGGGCCACATCGAGCTTGCCTCGCCGGTGGCCCATATCTGGTTCATGAAGTCGCTGCCGTCCCGGATCGGTCTGTTGCTCGACATGACGCTGAAAAGCCTCGAGCGCGTTCTTTATTTCGAAACTTATGTGGTCATCGAGCCGGGATTGACGGAATTGAGCCTCCATCAACCCCTCACCGAAGATGAATACCAATCCGCCGTCGAGGAATATGGCGAGGACGCTTTCTCCGTCGGCATCGGCGCCGAGGCGTTGCGCGAAATGCTGGTGGCCATAGACCTTGAGGAAGAGTTGGAAAACCTTCGCATCGACCTCAAGGAAACCAATTCCGAAGCCAAGCGCAAGAAGCTGGTCAAGCGGCTGAAGCTGGTCGAATCCTTTATCCATTCCGGCACCCGACCGGAATGGATGATCCTCGAGGTGATCCCCGTCATCCCACCAGAACTGCGCCCCCTGGTGCCGCTGGACGGCGGGCGCTTTGCGACCTCGGATTTGAACGACCTTTACCGGCGCGTGATCAACCGCAACAACCGTTTGAAAAGGCTGATCGAGCTCCGGGCGCCTGAAATCATCGTCCGCAACGAAAAACGGATGCTTCAGGAATCCGTCGATGCGCTGTTCGATAACGGTCGTCGCGGCCGCGCCATCACCGGCGCCAACAAACGGCCCCTAAAATCCCTTTCCGACATGTTGAAGGGTAAACAGGGCCGGTTCCGCCAGAACCTGCTCGGCAAGCGCGTCGATTATTCCGGCCGCTCGGTGATCGTGGTCGGACCTGAACTGATGCTGCATCAGTGCGGGTTGCCGAAAAAAATGGCATTGGAGCTTTTCAAGCCCTTCCTCTACGCCAAGCTTGAACAGTATGGCATGGCGACCACCATCAAGGCGGCGAAGCGGATGCTGGAGAAGGAACGGCCCGAAGTCTGGGACATTCTTGAAGAAGTCATCCGCGAACACCCGGTGCTTTTGAACCGGGCGCCGACCCTGCACCGGCTCGGCATTCAGGCATTCGAGCCGCTTCTGATCGAGGGCAAGGCGATTCAACTTCATCCCCTGGTCTGCGCTGCCTTCAACGCCGACTTCGACGGCGACCAGATGGCCGTGCACGTGCCGCTGTCCCTGGAAGCCCAGTTGGAGGCCCGGGTCCTGATGATGTCGACCAACAACATCCTCAGCCCGGCCAACGGCAAGCCGATCATCGTTCCCAGTCAGGATATCGTTCTCGGACTCTATTACCTGACCATGGAGCGCGAGGGCGAACCCGGCGAAGGCATGGCCTTCGTCGACGTCGGCGAGATTCAGCAGGCCCTGGACGCCGGCGTTATCAACCTGCATTCGAAGATTCTGGCGCGCTATCAAGGCATTGACGAGGAAGGCAACGAAACCGTTACCCGCCGCGAGACGACACCGGGCCGGATGCTGTTGAGCGAGATTTTGCCGCGCAACAAGAACATCCCCTTCGACCTGATCAATCGGTTGTTGACCAAGAAGGAAGTCACCTACGTCATCGACGAAGTCTACCGCCACACGGGCCAGAAAGAGACGGTTATCTTCGCCGACCACCTGATGGGCATGGGCTTACATTATGCCTGCATGGCCGGCATTTCTTTCGGCAAGGACGACCTTGTGGTTCCCGACGCCAAGGAACGGCTTGTCGCCGAGACCGAGGACATGGTCAAGGAATATGAGCAGCAATACCTGGACGGCCTGATTACCCAAGGTGAAAAATACAACAAGGTTGTCGATGCATGGTCCCATTGCACGGACCGCGTCGCCGACGAGATGATGAAGATCATTTCGTCCCAAGAGCCCGGGAAACCCGTGAATTCGGTTTACATGATGGCCCATTCGGGGGCCCGCGGTTCGGCGGCACAGATGAAACAGTTGGCTGGCATGCGCGGCCTGATGGCCAAGCCGTCCGGGGAAATCATCGAAACCCCGATCATTTCGAACTTCAAGGAAGGGCTGTCGGTTCTGGAGTATTTCAATTCCACCCACGGCGCCCGCAAGGGCTTGGCCGATACGGCGCTCAAGACCGCCAATTCGGGGTATCTGACCCGGCGCCTGGTCGACGTCGCCCAAGACTGCATCATCGTCGCCGAAGACTGCAAAACCAAGTCCGGTATTACCGTCAGCGCCGTGGTCGATGGCGGCGATATAGTCTCTCCGTTGACGGACCAAATCCTCGGCCGTTGCGCCGCCGAAGACATCAAAGACCCCGCGACGGGCAAAACCCTGGTCAAGGCGGGAATAATGATCGAAGAGGAAGCCTGCGTCGTCATCGAGGCCGCCGACTTCGAATCCGTCCACATCCGCAGCGTCCTGACCTGCACCTTGAAGGAAGGGGTCTGCGGCAAGTGCTACGGGCGCGATTTAGCTCGCGGCACCCCGGTCAACATCGGCGAAGCCGTCGGCGTTATTGCCGCGCAGTCCATCGGCGAACCCGGCACCCAGCTGACGATGCGGACCTTCCACATCGGTGGCGCCGTACAGCGCGGCGCCGAGCAATCCCGAATCGAGGCAAACGTAGAGGGCAAGGTGCAACTTAAGAACTGTTCCTCGGTCAAAAACAGCCAAGGGGTTCAGATCATCATGTCCCGCAATGCGGAATTGACGCTGGTCGATTCCCAGAGCCGCGACCGGGCCCGCCACCGGATTCCCTACGGGGCCCGGCTTTTGGTCAAGGACAAGGCCAAGGCCAACCGCGGCGACAAGCTTGCCGAATGGGATCCCTATACGCTTCCCATCATCACCGAGAAGGAAGGCATCGCCAATTACATGGACATAGTCGAAAGCGTGTCGATGATGGAGAAGACGGACGAAGCGACCGGCATCGCATCGAAAGTGGTGATCGACTGGAAGCAGCAGCCCAAGGGGGCGGATCTCAAGCCCCGGATTACGCTACGCGACAAGAAAAACAAGGTCATCACCCTCGATAACGGGCTTGAGGCCCGGTATTTCATGCCCGTGGATGCGATTCTTTCCGTCGAATCCGGACAGCAGGTCCATGCCGGCGACGTGCTGGCAAGGATTCCCCGTGAATCAGCCAAGACCCGCGACATCACCGGTGGCTTGCCTCGCGTCGCGGAGTTGTTCGAGGCCCGCAAGCCCAAGGACTATGCCATCATTTCCGAATCCGTGGGACGGGTCGAATTCGGCAAGGATTATAAGAACAAGCGCCGCATCGTCGTCGTTCCCGGTGACGGCAAGGGCGAACCGATGGAATACCTGGTCCCGAAAGGCAAACATATTTCCGTTCAGGAAGGCGATTATGTGGAAATCGGCGACAGCCTCATGGATGGCAATCCGGTTCCCCATGACATCTTGCGGGTGCTGGGCGTCGAAGCCCTGGCCGAATACCTGATCAACGAGATTCAGGAAGTCTACCGGCTGCAGGGCGTGAAAATCAACGATAAGCACATCGAGGTCATCGTCCGTCAGATGCTGCAGAAGGTGGAAATTTCCAATGGCGGCAATACCACTTTCCTGGTCGGCGAACTGATTGACCGTAAGGAATTCGACGAGGTCAACGCCAAGACCAAGGAAGAGGGCGGCAAACCGGCTCAGGCCATGCCGGTTCTGCAGGGTATCACCAAAGCCAGCCTGCAGACACTGTCGTTCATTTCCGCCGCTTCTTTCCAGGAAACGACGCGTGTTCTCACGGAAGCCGCCGTTTCGGGCCGGGTCGACAACCTCATCGGGCTTAAGGAAAACGTCATTGTCGGGCGCCCCATCCCCGCCGGAACGGGCAGCATCATGAACGGTTTCCGCGCCATCGCCGCCGAGCGGGACAAGGAATTATCCGCTTTGCAGGCCGAAGAAAAGACCGATTTCGAAATCGAAAACGCCGAATCGGCGGCCGAAGAAGCGCCCGCGGAAGGAGCCGAATAAGAATCGAATCAAGGGCTTTTTTTCCGGCCGGTCCGGGTTCTTCCGGGCGGCCGGAAACCCTTTGAAAATCAGCGCTTTTAGTGCTTGACGGGATATGGGCTCGTTACTATATTCCGGCCACTCCGCAGGGGCTGGTGGTAGGCTGTCCGGTCTAGACGCAGCCGCCTATGCGATTTGGAAAAAATTGGATTTCTGGTCTCCGGGCAACTAGATTTCGGCCGGGAGATCATTATTGTTTGACCCTTGATTAGGACTTTTTTTCAAGGGCTTGGCATCATGGTTTAAACCCCGTGATGCCTGTGAGTATGTGAGGAATTTAGGGTTTTAAGCCCCGCCGAGGACACGAAAAAGGCGCTTGAATCGGCTTAGAGGAATTGGACGAAACGTATGCCGACCATCAATCAACTGATTCGCAAACCGCGTAAATCTCCGGTAATGCGAAACAAGGTTCCGGCGCTTGAACAGTGTCCGCAGAAGCGGGGCGTGTGTACGCGCGTCTACACCACGACCCCGAAAAAGCCGAATTCGGCCCTTCGCAAGGTTGCCCGCGTCCGCCTGACCAACGGTTTCGAGGTCACGTCCTATATCCCGGGCGAAGGCCATAACCTGCAGGAACACTCGGTGGTCATGATCCGCGGCGGCCGCGTCAAGGACCTTCCCGGCGTGCGTTATCACATTATCCGCGGAACCCTTGACACCCAGGGCGTTTCCGACCGCCGCCAGCGCCGTTCGAAATACGGCGCCAAACGGCCCAAATAAGGAACGTCCCGATGTCCCGCCGCCGAGCCGCTGAAAAACGCAAAATCCTGCCTGATCCGAAATACAAGGACCTGGTGGTCGCGAAATTCACTAATTCCTTGATGCTCAACGGCAAGAAATCCGTGGCCGAAAGCATCATTTACGGCGCTTTTGACCTGATTGAGAATAAAAGCGGGCAGGATCCGCTGAAAACCTTTCACGAAGCGATAGAGAACGTCAAACCGGGCGTCGAGGTGCGCTCGCGGCGAGTCGGCGGCGCCACCTATCAG
>NZAZ01000006.1 GCA_002686255.1 Rhodospirillaceae bacterium | reverse complement strand
CTTCAACTAAACTTAGGGATAGGCTAGAAGAAAACACGCATTACTTTCGTAAAGGGATGCAGGATGCTGGATTTGATGTTGATGATGGTGATCATCCTATTGTGCCGGTAATGTTAGGAGATGCAAAACTAGCACAGAAGATGTCAAGAGAATTATTAGAACATGGCATCTATGCTGTCGGCTTCTTCTTTCCTGTCGTACCAAAAGGTAAGGCAAGAATCAGAACACAAATATCTGCAGCTCACACTAAGCAGGATTTAGATAAAGCAATTGTCGCTTTCACTTCTACCTATAAGGAATTATCAGGCTGATATAACCTCCGAGCGACTAAATTCATGTTGTTATGAATTTTTTTAGTAGTGAGCGAGTGAATTTTTCAGCATAATAATTTAACTTTCTTAGAAAAAAGAAACCATGTCTGTAAAAAATATTCTTGTGTTTAAGCATATGCCATCGCAAAACCCAGGCATATTTCGCAGCTTTGCCGAAAAACAGAGTGTTAGGTTTATTGAGATAGATTTACATGCAGGGGATGAGATTCCTGATTTGACTTTGTATGATGGACTATGGGTAATGGGGGGGTCGATGAATGTCTGGGAAGAAGACAAATATCCGTGGTTGATCGAAGAGAAAAATGCGATAAAGTTTGCAGTGCAGGAATTAAATATGCCTTTTTTGGGTATATGCTTTGGACACCAATTACTTGCTGAGGCTATCGGTGGTAGAGCTGAAAAAACTGATCGTTATGAGATCGGTTTATTTGAAATTAAACCAACCGAAGAGGGATTAAACCACCCACTCTTACAGAATCTTGGAGGCGCTACCGAATGGGTGAATGTTCATTTAGTTGAGGTAGTCAGACCTCCGCAAGGAGCAATAATTTTAGCCACATCAACTAATTGTAAAAATCATGTTATGCAAGTCGGTGAATACGCCTATTCCTGTCAGTTTCATCCTGAAGTTTGTGGTCATACCTTGGATGGCTGGATGAAAATCCCAGGGATACCAGAGTCGATATGATAAAGTGCCTGAGGGAGTGTCTGAGGACGTAGTTAAAGGAACGATGTAATAGTAGACGTTCATATTAAGTTATTATTTAAGTGATTATCCTTGTTGTGACTTTAGATTTTGTAGTAAGGAGGTAAAAAACTATGGCAAAAGAAATATTTGATCGTAGTAAGCCACATGTAAATGTCGGAACTATGGGACACGTGGATCATGGTAAGACCACGTTAACAGCTGCTATCACCAAAGTTTTAGGTATGCAAGGTGGAGCAGATTTTCGTGCATTTGACACTATTGATAATGCACCTGAGGAAAAAGCACGTGGTA
Source organism: Rhodospirillaceae bacterium (assembly GCA_002686255.1). Lineage (GTDB taxonomy): Bacteria > Pseudomonadota > Alphaproteobacteria > Rhodospirillales > Casp-alpha2 > Casp-alpha2. Next base: position 6,687 of record NZAZ01000006.1, on the reverse strand, counting down.
TTACTATTGCTATTGCACACGTAGAATATGCTACTGAAAATAGACATTATGCTCATGTTGATATGCCGGGACATCGTGATTACATTAAGAACATGATTGCTGGCGCTGCACAAGTAGACGGGGCAATCCTAGTAGTATCTGCTCCTGATGGTCCTATGCCACAAACGCGTGAGCACGTACTTTTGGCACGACAAGTAGAAGTTCCGGAAATTGTCTGCTATATGAATAAGGTAGACATGATGGATGATCCTGAATTGCTGGAGCTGGTAGAGTTGGAACTAAGAGAGATGTTAAGTGAGTATGGCTTTAATGGTGATGATATACCTATAATTCAAGGTAGCTCACTACAAGCTCTAGAAAGTGATAACAGTGATGTAAATGCACCTGAATATAAAAGCATACTGGATCTAATGGAAGCCGTGGATAGTTTTATTCCCACTCCAGAACGTGAGACAGACAAGCCCTTCATGATGCCAATAGAAGATGTTTTTAGTATCAAAGGTCGTGGCACAGTAGTAACCGGACGTATTGAGCGTGGTACGGTCAAAGTACAAGAGCCAGCAGAAATCATTGGGTTACAAGAAAAATCAATGGAGACTGTAATCACTGGTATAGAGATGTTTCATAAAGAACTGGAAACTGGTGAAGCTGGTGATAATGCCGGTATATTAATACGTGGTGTCGATCGCGAAGAGGTTCAGCGTGGCATGGTAATAGCTAAACCAGGCAGCATCACACCTCATACTCAATTCAAAGCAGAAGTGTATGTACTTACTAAGGGCGAAGGCGGCAGACATAAAGCTTTCTTTGCTGGATACAGGCCACAGTTCTACATACGTACTATGGATGTAACAGGATCAATTACCTTGCCTGAGGGTGTAGAAATGGTAATGCCAGGCGACAATGTTAACATGGATGTAGAACTGATAACTCCTGTAGCACTCGAGAAAGGTTCTAAGTTTGCTATCCGTGAGGGCGGACTCACCGTTGGTGCTGGCGTAATTACGGAAATAACTAAATAAATTATGGCTAGTCAGAATATCCGAATTNGATTAAGNGCGTANGATCACCGCGTATTGGATCAGTCAGCCAGGCGTATCGTGTCAACGGCTGAGAGAACTGGTGCGAAAGTGGTTGGTCCGGTGCCTTTACCGACAAAACTTGAAAGATTTACTGTAGCTAGAAGTCCGTTCATTGACAAAGACTCGCAAGAACATTTTGAGATTAGGACACACAAGCGTCTTATAGATGTACTTGAACCTGACTCAAATACTATTGATACCCTTATGCGGTTGAACTTACCGGCAGGTGTTGATATAGAGATAAAGATATAGGTTGATACTCTGATATTATGAAAGGACTGATAGGAAGAAAACTGGGTATGGCTAGTGTGTTTGCCGAGGATGGAACCGCCCAACCTGTAACATTGATCGAGTGTGGGCCTTGTTTTGTCACACAGGTTAAATCCGAAGGCACCGATGGCTATCAAAGTGTTCAACTGGGTTTTGAAGAAGTTGTTGCTAAGAAAGTATCTGGAGGTATAAAGGGCCATCTTGCTAGGAATGGATTACCAGGGCTTCGTGTTTTACGCGAGTTTCGGATTGGTAGCACGGCTGAAATAGAAGAAGGTCAGAAGATTACAGCAGGTGTTTTTGAATCGGGAGATTACGTGGATGTTACTGGCAAGTCGAAAGGCAAGGGGTTTCAAGGTGCTATGAAAAGGCATGGTTTTGGCGGTGGGCCAAAAACTCATGGTCAATCAGATCGGCAAAGATCACCAGGTTCTATAGGTGCTACTACCACGCCAGGTAGGGTGCTAAAAGGCAAGAAGATGCCTGGTAGGATGGGTGGCGAACGTGTCACAGTTCAGAACCTTGAAGTTGCGCTAGTCGATGAAGAAAGGAATCTTATTGGTGTTCGAGGGGGAGTTCCTGGCCCAATAGAGGGAATAGTAATTATAAAAGAGGGTCGTAAGCAGTAGAAGATACAGCTTGTGTGTTCTATAGAAATGCGATTTATTAGAGATTTGGAGTTGGTCGAATGAAAGTTGATGTCCACAATGTTGCTGGCGAGAAGATAGATACGGTCGAACTTCCTCCTGAGATTTTTGAGGTACCCGTGAACGTTGGTCTTATGCATCAAGCCTTTTTGAGACAAAGGTCAAATGCACGACAGGTGGGTCGAAAATCGAAGACCAGAGCTGAAAAGCGTGGTGGAGGTGCGAAACCTTGGAGACAAAAAGGAACAGGTCGGGCGCGTCATGCTTCACGTAGGTCTCCTATCTGGGTTGGGGGTGGAAAGGCGCATGGCCCTGGAATACGAAATCATAAGAAACGTATGCCCAGGCAAATGCGAAGGGCTGCGTTGCGTTGTGCGTTGTCAGAGAAGGCATTTGATTCAGACATAGTAGTTGTAGATGAAATGGTGCTTGATATGCCTAAAACCAGAAAAATGCATGATATTTTGCGAGTTTTGGCTCCAGAAGCAAAAAAGTGTTTGGTACTTATGTCAGATCGTAACGATTATTTGGTAAAGTCAGTTCGAAACTTGAGAAATGCTGCGACATTGCATGCGGGTTATTTGAATATTAATGACCTAGCTACGTATGATAAAGTAGTGATGCCGTTAGCGGCTTTGGAAGTTATTAAATCTTATCTTGGTGCAGAGGCTTGATATGTCATTGACTGTCTTTGATATTTTGCGGCGTCCATTAGTTACAGAGAAATCTAGTTTTCAGAATGAAAAGCTAGGAAGATATGTGTTCGAGGTTGCTTCTGAAGCTAGTAAAACTCAAATCAAAGAGGCTATTGAGACACTGTTTGATGTGCATGTCACACAGGTAAATACACTTGTGATGCCGGCTAAACGGGCCCGTAAGCAGCGTCGCATTGTTACTCGGACTTCGCAGTACAAGAAGGCTGTAGTAAGGCTCCAGGAAGGAGAAACTATAGAGTTGTTTGAGGGTGTGAAATAATGCCAGTAAAAGTATATAAACCTACATCGCCTGGTCGTAGGGATCAGACTGGTCATTCATTCGATGAGATTACTCGTTCTCATCCTGAAGATGGATTGACAAAACCTTTACGTCGCAAGGGTGGGCGTAACTCTGCCGGAAGAATGACAGTTCGTCATCGTGGTGGAGGTCATAAGCGGAGATATAGGTCTATTGATTTTAAGCGGGATAAAGTTGGAGTGCCAGCCAGAGTAGTGTCTATAGAATATGACCCAAACCGTAGTGCGAGGATTGCCCTATTGCATTATACCGATGGTGAGAAACGCTATATATTAGCGCCTTTAGGCCTAAAAATTGGTGATGTAATAAAATCTGATGTAAGTGCTGAAGTCAAGCCTGGAAATTGCATGCCTTTATCTCGTGTACCATTAGGAACTCTTATACATAATATTGAGTTGCAGAGGGGTAAAGGCGGACAAATTGTACGTGCGGCTGGTACTGGAGCAAGATTGATAGCTAAAGAGGGTGAATATGCCCAGATTAGGATGCCTTCAGGAGAAGTAAGACTTATTAGACTGGAGTGCATGGCTACGGTAGGTGAAGTAGGCAATGCTGATCATCAGAATATCAAGTTAGGTAAAGCTGGTCGTAAGCGGCATCGCGGTGTGCGACCAACAGTTCGTGGCTCAGCTATGTCCCCTAGAGATCATCCTCATGGCGGGGGTGAGGGTCGTCAGGGTATTGGCATGCCTGGACCGAAAACACCATGGGGTAAGCCTGCACGTGGTGTAAAAACACGCAGGAATAAAAAGTCAGGAAAGTTTATATTAAGGGGTCGTGGTAAGAAGCGTAGAGGTTAGATAATTATTATGTCACGTTCATTGAAAAAGGGTCCATATATTCAGCAAAAGTTGTTGCAGCGAATTGAGTCTATGAATGAGAGAGGTGATAAAACTGTGGTGCGTACATGGAGCAGGTCAAGTACTATATTCCCACAGATGGTGGGACATACCATAGGTGTACATGATGGTCGTAGGCACGTTCCCATATACATTACTGAGAATATGGTTGGACATAAACTTGGTGAATTTGCACCTACTAGAACATTTCGTGGACATTTGCCAAGATCTATGGTGAGTTGATAAGCGTTTTCAGGGATGATTTATTATGAATGACCAGATAGCGATTGCAACATCTCGTAGAGTCCCAGGATCTGCCCAGAAAGCAAGGTTGGTTGCCAACCTTGTGCGAGGTGAACTGGTATTAGATGCGATTTCAAGATTACGCTATTTGCCTCATGCAGCTGCTGTTAGTATTGCTAAGGCTATTAAATCAGCTTCTGCTAACGCAGAGTCTCAATTTGGTTGGTCGGAAGATGATATGTTAGTGCAATCTATATTAGTTGATGAAGGACCTAGTCGAATGTGGCGTAAATTTGGTGCAAGAGGTCGTTATAAGCCTATAAAAAGAAGAACTGCACATATAAAAGTTACTTTGGTGCAGGTAAAGGACTAATTAAGGAGTAGAAAACAGAAAAATGGGTCGTAAAGTTCATCCTATTGGTTATAGGCTCAAGATAGTGAAGGAGTGGGAAGGTCGTTGGTTTGCGACTGGTACTATGTATCGTGAGCAACTTAGTCAAGATATAGCTATTCGTAAGCTAATATTGGAAGGGAGAAGAAGGGCTGCTATATCAAGAGTAGAGATAGAAAGATACCCAAATCAAGTCCACGTTACTATTTTTTCTGGAAAACCTGGAATTGTTATTGGTAGAAAAGGTGCTCAGGTAAAAGAAATAAGAACGGATCTTGAGAAGCTGTGTGGTGTGGCTTGTAAGGTGGAGGTTGAGGAAATTACTCAGCCAGACCTCGAGGCCAAACTGGTAGCTGAAAACGTAGCTAATCAATTAGAAAGACGTATCAGTTATAGTAGAGCTATGAAAAGAGCCATTGGTCAGGCAATGCGTCAAGGAGCGAAGGGAATTAAAATAAGTGTGGCCGGACGTTTAGGTGGATGGGATATGTCTAGACGTACCTGGATGCGTGAAGGTCGAGTACCACTTCAGACATTGAGAGCAGATATTGATTATGCTTTGGCAGAAGCTGCCACTACTTATGGAAAGATAGGCGTCAAAGTTTGGATATATAGAGGCGAGGTTCTACCTGACCAAGTTGGAGACACATCCGATGTGTATGTTAGTTCCTAGAGAAAGCGGAGGTTGTGACTGAAAATGTTAATGCCTAAACGAGTCAAGTATCGTAAGCAGATGCGAGGCCGAATGCGAGGCAAGGATCAACGTGGTTCTGAAATCCACTTTGGCGAGTATGGACTCCAGGCTATGGAGCCTGGATGGATAACTCAGAGACAAATTGAGGCTGCGCGTAGAGCGATGGTGAGAGCATTGAAGCGCCGGGGTAAGGTGTGGATTAGGATATTTCCAGATAAACCAGTGACTCAACGGGCTGCGGAGACTAGAATGGGGAAAGGTAAGGGAAGCGTTGACCATTGGGTTGCAGTAGTAAAACCTGGACGGATGTTATTCGAATTGGCTAGTGCAGAGGATGATGAGGCAGCTAGAGAAGCCTTGCGTTTAGCTAGTCATAAGCTTCCAATTAAGGTCCAGATAAGGACTAATCGCAGTTCTGATGTTGGTGGTGGAGGTAAGTGATGCTCATATCAGAGGTTCGTGATATGTCGGAAGAAGAATTGGATAGGCAAATAGATGAGCAGAGGGAAACTTTGTTTAACCTAAGGTTTCGTACAGCAATTGGTCAGGAAACTGATACCTCTCAATTTCGTAAGACGCGACGCAACTTAGCAAGAATGTTGACCATTAGAAGAGAGAGAGATCTTTTGTCGGTTGACGATCCACAGATTGAGGAACAAAATGACTAATAAAAGGCGACGTCTTGTTGGGGTTGTTACAAAGAATAGTTCCGAGAAAACTGTGTCTGTAAAGGTCACTAGAACTACGGTGCACCCATTATATCGCAAGGTATTGAGGGTCTCAGATAATTATTTGGCGCACGATGAACATGGAAAAGCTAATGTTGGTGATGAAGTTAGTATTGTTGAGTCCCGGCCAATCAGCAAACTTAAGCGCTGGTCCTTGGAAAAAGTAGTGAAAGCTGGTGTTTCAGGACATGAAGCTGTGTCAGAAAACGTGGAGAAATAAATGATTCAACAGGAATCGCGACTCGCTGTTGCGGACAACTCGGGTGCACGTGAAATACTAGTCATCAGAGTGCTTGGAGGAACTAGGCGAAGATACGCTAGAGTGGGTGACACAGTTGTAGCTTCGATTAAGTCAGCAGTTCCCAATAGCGCTGCAAGCAAGCGCGAAGTTGTTCGGGCTGTAGTTGTCAGAACTGCAAAGGAGTTCCAGCGTAAAGATGGCTCACAGATTCGCTTTGACGACAATGCTGCTGTTCTTTTAGATGGTGAAACTAAAAATCCTAGAGGCACACGCATCTTTGGGCCGGTAGCTCGCGAACTTAGGTCGCGGGGCTACTCTAAGATTCTTTCTTTGGCGCCAGAGGTGTTGTGAAAGATAGTGGGTGATTTGGTATGAATATTCGAAAAGGAGATACCGTAGAGATTATTTCCGGCAATGACGCCGGTAGAAGAGGCGAGGTGCTTCAATTGGTGCCTGACAGGCATGGAGTTGTAGTGGAAGGAAACAACATACGCAAGAAGCACCAGAAGCAGCAGGAAACTGGTGGACAGCGACCCTT
>NZAZ01000005.1 GCA_002686255.1 Rhodospirillaceae bacterium | reverse complement strand
GGAACTACAATTCTCTTCGTCAGCCACGGTCCAGATACTATCATCGCGCACTGTAATCGTGCAATTTACCTAAAAAATGGTGAAGTCGAAGAGATTGGTATTCCAAGGCAAGTGGTCAACAAGTATGTAGAAGATATGGTCGCCACTCAAAAAGAAGATATGGTCGCCACTCAAACAGAGGATCTATCCAACAATGATGAGGATAAAGCAAGAAACAGGAAGCATCTTGAGGAACTTAAGGCAAACAAAGACCATTGGCTTGCTGAGGCCCAAAAGGCGGCTAAAGCCGGCAATCAAGAGGATGCCGACAAGATCGAAGCAAATATCAGGAAGACAGTTGATCCAAGAATTAGGAAGGCACAGCTTAAGACTATTTTCGATTATGACATCTGTCATCGTCAGCCAGGCTACAACTCCTCAGAATACCGGTGGGGTGATGGCCGTGCCATTATCTATAACTACCAGTTGCGGTGTAAAGAATCACAAAATAGTGCAATAGTCACTCAGGGTGAGTATATTGAGATCGATGTTGAAGTTCACTTCAAGAGTGAAGTAGATGAGATCATATATGGAATCGATATCAGAACTGTAGATGGTATCCGGGTTTTCGGCACCAATACACTTCAGCAGGAAAGAGAGATAGGCTCTAAGAAGGCAGGGGAGAGGGTTAGGGTAAATTACAGCTTCCCACTCAATCTTGTTGCAGGAGATTATTTTGTCTCTGTCGGTGTTGCCACTCAAGAAGATGGTTCAGTAGAACCACTTGACCGGCGATATGATCTTATCCATCTGGTTGTTGAAGAGCGATTCCAAGCCTTTGGGCTTGCCTATCTTGAGACTACAATAACTGAAAGTACGGAAGAGGGGTTTCCGTTTTGAAACACTTCTATCTGGGATCTCTCAATAGACTTTCTAGAGGAGAGAACAACGTTTGGGTTGACTCCAGTTGTTCAACAAAATTCGAGTACTCGGACGGCGATGAATCTGAACGCTATCTTAAAGAGGTATTGCAAAGCGCAGAGGATCTCTCCTCCCAATCAACTGAGCTCGAAGAGCTGGCCATTGACTGGCCCTCTGAGTATCACCTCTCTACCTACAGAGCGAATCTCTTGCGTCCACTCGCCCTGAATGGGGTTGAGAGGGTGCTTGAGATTGGCTGTGGTTGCGGTGCCATTACCCGTTATCTTGGTGATCGTGGATTTGAGGTTGAAGCCGTTGAGGGCAGCCCCATCCGTGCTGAACTGGCAAGGTTGCGTTGCCGAGAACTTCAAAACGTTGAGATAACAGCAAGCAACCTTTTTGATCTTACATTACCCGAAAAGTGCTATGACGCCGTACTCTTTATAGGAGTTCTCGAGTATGCCCAGCAGTTCTCTCCCTCCGCCAAGAGCGCTGAAGAAGCAGTCGCTGATCTACTTACCCTGGCCCGGTCAGCACTGAAAGAAGATGGGATTATAATAGTGGCGATCGAGAATCGACTCGGGCTTAAGTATCTTCTTGGCGCCGGAGAGGATCACTATGGTATCCCCTATGAGGGGATATACAATTATCCTCACTTTTCGGGCATCAAAACCTTCTCCAAAAGGGAGTGGGAGTCGATCATAGAGAAGAGCGGCATGGTGGATCGCTTTCTTTATCCCTTCCCTGACTACAAACTCCCGACACTGGTGTTAAGTGATCATTTTCTTAACCAATCTCCATCGGCCTCCGTTCATCTTTCAGGGCTTATGGGTAAAGACTATCATAAAAATTCTCCTGTCGATGAGAGACACTCCTTCTGGGCAGCGCTTGGCCAGAATGATCACATCGACCACTACTCCAACTCATTCCTGATCGTAATCGGTAACTCAATAGAGCGAATTGAACAGGAGCTTCAGTCTGATTTTCTCCATGTAAGCAGTCTTGTCCGAAAACCAAAATTCAGAACACTCACAGAAAAAATGACTGGAAAGAGTGAGGTTGTCAAGCATTCTCTCTATTCCAACTCAAATCAACCTGAGAGTGGAGATGTCAGGCAAAACCTTGGAAAGGAGCGGTATATTGAAGGAACCCTCCTCGCAGAACAGTGGAAAAAACTACTTGAGATTAAACCTAGGGAGGAACTCTTTTTCGAGTTGGCTACAGAGTATTATCACTTTATCGAAGGCCAGGTACTAGCGGCTGGATCAACCGCTTCACTCATCGATCTTACACCGATGAATATCATAGTAACCCCCTCTGGTAAATGGACCTCGTTTGATCAGGAGTGGGAGACAAAACAGACTCCCCCTATCGAGACAATCTTTGTTCGAGGGCTATTCTTTTTTATCTTAAATAACAGAACTCTTTTCAGAGAACGCTTTGATGACATTTATGATGTCAGTATAAAAATCATTATCAGCCGCGTACTGAATTCACTCGGGATTCTGTCTTCACTTATACTTGTCAAATTTGTAGAGTTTGAAGAGAACTTTCAAAAAGAGATTATGGCTGAGGGAAACGATCCAAAAAAAATCTCTCTTCATATGATGGGTTTTCATCATCGTACTTTTTTTGATCAGGCAACCCTCTATTGGTCTCCTCTTGCAGGTGCTTTCAGTGCAGAATTTTCCATTGTGGATAGGATTCAGTTGGGAGAGAGCAGACAACAGATCACCTTCCTTTTGCCCAACAAGACATCTCTGCCTCTAAAGCTTCGTTTTGATCCCTCGACACACCCGGGCTTTTTCCACCTCTTCTCCATCAAGGTCTTCAAGTACGATAAAGAAAGAGAAGAGCTGATCCAGTCGTTTAAAAATGGAGTAGAAATAGCCAGCGAGACCACTCTTAATAGTATCGTCTACAACCGCAGTAACGAGTCCGATGTCTTTGTGGCACAAGATCGGGACCCAAACGTTGAGTGGTTTTGTCGGTCAGATTCGGAATGGACTGAGAGTGGCCGGCTTAAAGTGGTCATTGAAATGGACTGGGTACAGGGTGACGACTTTCGTCTCGCCCAGGATGCTTTCCTTAGAAAAGATCATATCAATAACGTGGAGTTAGAACTCCTGACTGAAGAGTTAGAGGATACACGGCGTCGTCTGGAGCAGACCCTTAAAGAGAGCGTTGAGGAGATCTCGATAATGAAAAACTCAACCGTTTGGCGAACGGCAGAGTTTCTCAAACGTCTATCACAACAAACGGGTATTTGGTGGTTGTCATCAAGGTTGAAATATTTTCTCTCCCGAACTACAAAAGTTGGTGGCAGTGAGGGTATGGATGGACTCTCGCAAGAGAGTGGAGGGGATGGTGAGGATCCAAGGCATAAGTACAGGAATCGTCATATCTCTCCTGTTCGCACTCATCTTTACAGCCAGGCAGTGACAACTTCCAAAGAGGTAGAAAACAAGATCGCTTCATTTGGTACAAGACCCCTTATCAGTATTCTTATGCCGGTCTACAATGCCCGACCAGAGTGGCTGGAAGATGCCTTTCAAACCCTCCTGGCTCAGAGCTACACTAACTGGGAGCTCTGCCTTGTCGATGATGGATCAACAGATCAGAACACTCTAAGCTACATTGCTACACTCTGGCATCCTCAGGTCAAGACAAAGACATTAAGTGTCAATAAGGGGATTTCAGGTGCCACTAATGAGGCACTGCAGATGGCCGATGGTGATTTTGTTGGCTTGATGGATAATGATGATCTGTTAGCTCCAGATGCTCTCCTTGAGGTGGTCGAAGCAATCAATAACCATAACCCGGAGATCATCTACTCAGATGAGGATCTGCTGACGACTGAAGGACGTTTTGCCTACCCTCATTTCAAGCCCGATTTCTCACCCGACCTTCTCCTCTCTCACAACTATATCACCCACTTTCTGGTCATCAATCGCAATCTCCTTCTTGAGAGTGGAGGGTTCAGGCCGGAGTTTGATGGTGCCCAGGATTATGATCTCCTTCTTAGGCTTACTGATAATTCCAGGAGAAAGGTCCACCATATTCCAAAAGTTCTCTACCACTGGAGAGAGTCGGAGTCCTCGACCAGTAAAAATAGTGATGCAAAGCCAGAGGCCTTGCTTAATGCCAAACGCTCTCTGGAGGAGACACTTAAGAGACGTGGGATAAATGGGAGTGTGGATTATTCAAATCGAACCCACTTTTTTCGAGTCAAGCGCAAGATTCTCGAAGAGGCCAGGGTGAGTATTGTCATCCCGTTTAAGGATAAGCCGGAACTTCTTAAAGGGGTAATTGACTCAATCCTGCTCAAGTCGACCTATCAACTTTATGAGATAGTCGGAGTCTCCAATAACAGCATCTCTGATGATACCTTCAATCTGATGAGATCATATTCAGATTCCTACGACAACATCTCGTTCCATGAATACAATATCCCCTTTAACTTTCCCAATGTCGTCAACTACGGAATAGACCGCTCTCAGGGTGAGCAGATCGTGCTGCTCAACAACGATATTGAGATCATCAGCTGGGGATGGATTGAAGCCTTGCTTGAACACTCACAGCGAGCAGAAGTGGGTGTAGTTGGAGGAAAGCTCATCTATCCTAACAATACCATCCAGCACGCCGGAATCATTGTGGGTATCGGAGGTTATGCCGGTCACGCTCATAGGTTCTGGCCTGTTAGTGGCACCGGTTACAACAATCGGCTCTGTTTGGCTCAAAATTATAGTGCGGTTACAGGTGCATTTATGATGTTCAAGCGTCCCCTTTTTGATCAACTCGGTGGATTTGAAGGTGAACATTTTCCAATAGCATGCAATGACATTGATTTTTGCCTGAGAGCTCGAGAAGAGGGTTATCTCAATGTCTATACCCCCTATGCAGAGGCCTATCACCTGGAGTCAGCCAGCAGAGGCTATGAGGAGTCGGAGGAACAGATGATACGCTTTGGTCGCGAAAAAGCGATATTTCAAAAACGCCACCAACAGATACTGGAACAGGGAGATCCTTTTTACAATCCGAATCTATCATTACTCTCGGAGCGGTTTGAGTTGGGTCCAGAGGCAGCCGCGTTCTACGAGAACGCTTGACCAGGAAAAAGTAGTACAACTCTTACTACATATGACTTCCGAGACTCTGATTCATTTTGAAACGGTTCCTAAGGGGCGTCTTTGGGTGGGTAGTGGAAGTGTATTTATCTTCTCTGGATATCACTCTCACCGTAACAGTGGATTGAGCAAGCTCTCGGTTGAATATTGCGGGCAGCGATATGAGATGAAATATCTTAATGAACGCCGGATTGACCTTCTGGGCCTACTTCCGGATTCAGATGATGAACGACAACTCTTTATCGGTTTTTGGGGTGTTATGGCAATATGCACTCGCTCTGAATCGAAGTACAGCGATGAACTAATTTACCATGCTCATTTTAATGATGGCTGTTTTGAGAATGGGGCTCTGGGGAGACTGGAAATTGTTTCAGAGGATGAGAGTATTAATATCCACACTCATCATACGGAGTGGCTGGAGACAAAAGTTGCCATCTGTATGGCGACCTATAAACCTGATAGAGAGAGTTTTAGACGCCAAATTAACTCAATTAAAAACCAGACCTTTAGGGACTGGGTCTGTTTTATCAGTGATGACGGTTCTGGGGTGGAGTATCAGTCGACAATTCGAGAGTTCTGTGGAGATGATGATCGCTTTAAGATCTCATTTTTTAATCAAAATCATGGTTTCTATCACAATTTTGAACGGGGCCTTAGGATGCTTGAAGGGAAGTTTGATTTTGTTGCCCTCTCTGACCAGGATGACTACTGGTACCCCGAAAAATTACAGAGTCTTGTAGACCAGATGGATGATAAGTCCTCTCTGGTATACAGTGATATGAGAATTGTCACAGACTCTGGTGATCTTATCTCTGAGACCTATTGGCGAAATCGAAAGAATAACTATCAACGACTCGATGTGTTGATGTCGGCCAATACAGTAACCGGTGCTGCGACCCTTTTCAGGGCAGAGATGTTGGAGAAGATTCTCCCTTTCCCAAAAAAAATTGGAGATGCCTTTCATGACCATTGGATTGCTATAGTGGGAATCACCCAGGGCGAGCTTAAGTATATTGATGCCCCTCTCTATGACTACTATCAACACACCGAAAACATTATCGGCCATGTCGATTTTGATCGCTCCAAGAGGCATACAGAGANCCCCCCTGATCGCTCCAAGAGACTTTCAGAAAAGCTCTCTTACGCCATTATTCAAGGGGCAGCTTATTTAAAAAAGCCATCAAAAAAAAGGCCACTGAAATTGATCTACTTACTCATACGTGCTTTTATCCTGAAAATTGCTGGAAAAATCATTCAACTGAAATGGATATACTTACATTTACGTGCTTTTTTTCTGGAAATTTCTGTCAACCAGTGTCGTAGTCTTGAAGTGATGTCAGAAACAATCAAGCTAAGAGATGATAGAATCAAGTCAAATCGAAAACTGANCCCNCTATNTNCNTATGGAAGAGGNNTGATGAGTACGGTTAAGCTGTTGAAAGGTTTTTTTATCGCCAAAATGATGGGGTATACCACTGCAAATCGGGATCTCTATATGGCGCTTGGTTATCTTTTTTACTCAATTGATCCGGTAAAATTGGGGTATCACTTCAAACAGTTACTTTTAAAGCTCAACTTAACCAGGAACCAGTAATGAATCAGCCACAGAGTGGATTCAGCCTCTCAGTTATCCTCCCTGTCTTCAATGAGGTCGCTAATATTGAAGCTGTTTATAGTGAGTTAGCTTTGGCAATTGAACAGATTCCTGGAAACAAACAAATTATATTCGTTGATGATGGTAGCAGTGACGGCACCTCTGAGTTGTTAACCAAGATTGCCGAACGGGATAATCAGGTTGTGGTAATCACCTTTAGACGCAACTTTGGCCAGACTGCAGCCATGGCTGCTGGTTTTGATTATTCAAAAGGTGATGTTGTTGTCACCATGGATGCGGATCTTCAGAATGACCCTAACGATATTCCATCTCTGATTGAAAAAATGGAAGAGGGTTATGACTTGGTAGCTGGCTGGCGTTTTGATCGCAAGGATGGGTTTGTGCTCCGCCGCCTTCCCTCAATGTTGGCAAATCGCCTGATCTCCTGGACTACTGATGTCAAGCTCCATGACTATGGTTGTACTTTAAAGGCATTTCGTAAAGAGGTAATAAAAAGCATTGATCTATATGGCGAAATGCATCGCTTTATTCCCGCAATTGCAAGCTGGATGGGAATTCGGCTGACTGAGCTGAAGGTCAACCATCGTCCACGGATTGCCGGCTCCTCAAAATATGGAATATCAAGGACCGTTCGCGTCGTCCTTGACTTGATTACGGTTAAATACCTGTTGAGTTATTCGAGTCGTCCCCTTCAGCTTTTCGGCTTGCTGGGACTTTTAAGTGGCGGGGCAGGCGTGCTGATCACCTCTTATCTTGTATTCATAAAGCTCTTTTTGGATCAGGCCATTGGTGGGCGCCCAATGTTGATTTTTGGTATTTTTCTGATGTTTATGGGATTGCAGTTTATCACTGTAGGACTGCTTGGCGAGATGCAGACCCGGATCTATCATGAGACACAACGTAAAGCTGTCTACGTGGTTCGTGATCTGATGGTAAGAGGAGAGAAAAAAACAGCTGATGATAACTCCTCTTGAGGAAGTGAATTGAATTCGGTCTCGGTTGTAATCGTTAACTGGAATGGTGGAGATCTTCTCCTTAAGTGCCTGGAAGGCATTAGACTGCAAACTGTTGTGCCGGCAGAGGTCATCATTGTTGACAATGACAGTAGAGATGGGTCACTGGACTCCATTGGTTCTCTCTCTCCAAGCACAACCATTCTAAAACAAAAAATGAATGGCGGGTTTGCCATGGGGTGTAATGTAGGTATTGCTGCGGCAAAGAGCGGGAATTGGATAGCCCTTCTGAACCCTGACACCTATCCTGAGCCTGAGTGGCTGGAGAGGCTTTTGGAGGCAGCTCGAAAAAATAGTAGCTACTCCTTTTTTGCCAGCCAGCTCATCGATGCGAACGATCCGACACGTCTTGATGGAGAGGGTGATATCTACCATGTCTCTGGGCTTGCCTGGCGTCGTCATCATCACCAACCAAGAGATACATCCCAGGAAGTCGACGAAGAGATTTTCGCACCCTGTGCGGCGGCGGCTCTCTACAAGAGAGAGGCACTGATTGATGTCGGTGGATTTGATGAGAACTTTTTCTGTTATTTTGAAGATATCGACCTCGCTTTCAGGCTCCAGCTTAAAGGCTATCGTTGCCTCTATGTTCCCTCCTCAAGGGTGGCCCATGTTGGGTCTGGAATTACCGGTAAGACGAGTGATTTCACTATCTATCACGGACATCGCAATCTGGTGTGGACCTTCGTTAAAAACATGCCTTCTCCTCTGCTGGGGCGTTATCTCTTCCAGCATCTGGTATTGAATCTGGTCTCAATCGTTCGTTTTCTCTTTCTCGGTCGAGGCAGAGTGATCCTGTCAGCCAAGTGGGACGCACTGCGTCGAATTCGATTTTTTCTCACCGAGCGCAAAAAGACCCAACAGAATGTTGCTTCTCAAGTCTCTCGAATCGATTCATTAATGAAGAGAGGTTTTTTTACCCCCTATTTAGGTCGTCATGGTTGATCCGGAACTCCAGGTTGTTGTCGTCAATTACAACGCCGGTGAACATTTGGCTCTTGGTGTTGGATCTCTTCTTGAGTCAACATTCCCTCTTGCGATCACAGTCGTTGACAATCACTCTTCGGATGAGAGTATTGCTCAACTTCGAAATCAGGTTGGAGCTCCAAAGCACCTCTCTATCTATCTACAGGATCAAAATCTTGGATTTTCAAAAGCGGTCAATCTGGGAGCCTCTCACTCTACTTCACCTTATATCGGATTACTCAATCCTGATGCACTGGTTCACCCCGATAGCTTTAAGAAGATGGTCGCAATTCTCAAAGAAGACCCCAAAGCAGGCCTGGTGGGTGGTTTGGTCTTTGAGGAGAGTGGATTTGAACAACCGGGGTGTCGCCGCCGGGAACCCACCCCTATAAGGGGATTGTTGAAGTCGCTGGGGCTGGGGAGGATCATGGGAGGGAACCAGCTGGATATGACCCGCTCACCACTGCCCTCACGACCTCTCCCGGTTGACGCGGTTTCGGGCTCGTTTATGGTTATACGGAGATCACTCTTTGATCAATTGGGCGGCCTGGATGAACGCTACTTTCTCCATGTTGAAGATCTTGATCTCTGTCGACAGGTGAGAGAAACGGGGGCCAAGGTCATCTTTCTGCCGACTGCCTCTATAATACATAGTCAGGGAGTTTCGGGCAGGGGCCTGCCCATCAGGGTTGAACGTTATAAACACCAGGGGATGGTTACCTATCAGAAAAAATTCAATCGAGGTCTCTCCAATGCTCTATTGCCTCCTCTTTTGGCAACAGCCATCTGGTTACGATTTTTGTTCAAATCGATAAAACTGTTGATTTCGGCTTTTCTTTCCAGGGGGCAAAACGGGCCACACTCTTCGACCGATACTCTTGCACGCTATCACCTCTCCCGCAAGCCCAGCTCACCAAGGAGAGTTCTGGTAACTGGAGCAACAAGCCTGGTCGGTCGATATCTGCTGCCCCGACTCCGGAATGCGGGTTTTGAAGTGTTGGCGATAAGTCGACAGTTCAGGCCTGAACTGGATTCTCCAGGCATTACCTGGTACAGCGCTGAATTTCTTGAAAAAGTACCTGTGGATGAGTTCTTTAGAGTTGAGGCAGTATTTCACCTGGCACCCATATGGTCACTTCAGCGACTCCTTGGGAGATATCGACTGCTTGGCTGCAGCAGGTTGATAGGATTTAGTTCTATGAGCGCGGTTACTAAAAAGAGAAGTAATCACCACTATGAACGAGATTTGGCGCGTTCACTTATAGAGGGGGAGCAGCAGGCACTTGATTATTGTAAGAAGAACAAGATGAGTGTGACCCTCTTCAGGCCAACGCTGATCTATGGGGGTCGAGAGGGTAATAGTGTCGGGTTGATCAGGCGCTCTATCAGACAGATAGGGCTCTTCCCAATGGTGGGCCGCGGTTCTGGAAAACGGCAACCTGTCCATGCAGAAGATCTTGCTGATGCAGCGCTCAATGCATTGAAGCTTGAATCGGTTGATGGGAAGATAGTTACCCTCTCAGGAGGAGAAGTTTTGAGTTATCGTCAGATGATAAGCCGTCTCTTTCAATGTGAGGGGAAGCCGCCCCGATTTATTCCCATTCCAGTCCGCTTAATGAGAGGAGTCCTCACACTGGTCTCTTGGTTGCCAAACAAGCGATTCTTAACCCCAGAGATGGCCAATCGAATGAATCAGGACCTGGATGCTGACTGCAGTGAGGCCCAGAAGTTGATGAATTTCAACCCCCGACCCTTCAGGCCGTGTTGATGAGCGGAAGTGAGATTGTTTTCCTGGTGTTTCTTGCTCCTGCTGTTGCAGGAGGGGGAAGTTTTTTTGTGATCAAGTGGATGCTGGGCCCTGGTGTGGGGCAGTTGCCTGTAGATATTCCCAATCCACGGAGCATGCATCTTGATGCAATTCCTCGTGGAGGAGGGGTAGCAATCGTAATAGGTACACTGGCTGTTTTAGTGTTGGTTGGGGTGACCGATCATCTCTCTTCCCCTCTGGTTTTCTCTGCCATAACACTAATCCTGTTTGCTCTTGTTGGCTGGTTTGATGATTTCCGCCAACTCTCAATCTGGTTTCGCCTTGCCTTCCAATCCCTTTTTGGTATTGGCCTGGTTCTTTTTTTTGGAAGCCCTGAAACAGTTATTATTGGTGGCCACCCCTTTGCGCTCGGATTTTGGTGGTATGTTTTTTCGATTCCTGCAGTGATCTGGTTGATCAACCTCTATAACTTTATGGATGGGATAGATGGAATTGCCGGGCTGCAGACCTTTATTGCCGCCCTCGCCTATGCCGGGCTCTTCTTTCTTGTTGGTGAGAGCGCTTTTGCTCTTGTCTGGCTTGGGCTGGCTTCAGCGACACTGGTTTTCCTCTGGTTTAACTGGTCGCCGGCATCTCTTTTTATGGGTGATTCAGGGAGTCTGGCAATTGGCGCACTCTTTGCCAGTGGGATCGTGTTTGGGGTTACCCAGCTTCACCTCTCTCTCTCGGTTCTACTGCTGCCACTGGGCCTATTTATCGTTGACGCGACCTCTACCCTGATTCGAAGAGTTGGAGCGCGAAAGAGTCCCTTTGAGGCCCACCGTGACCACCTCTATCAACGTGCAGCACGTTGCTGGGGACATCCGGCTACAGCTCTTTGCAGTGGAGTGATTGTCATCCTGCTCTCACTGCTCTGTGCAGTTGATTTTATCGATTATCCCCCCGAGTTGCTCTGGCCCCTGATTGGGCTAATGCTTCTCTTTGTCGTTGGTGGGGCAGTTTTTATTCTGACTCAACTGCATCAGGAGTGAACTCTCGGTTTATAATACACCTATGAAACAGATCGTAGAGACCATCTGGAGCCAGTTCTCCAGCCTAAAAGGACGTTATCGGGTGCTCCTCCATGACCTTCTTATGGTCATCTTTGCCTGGTTGCTGGCCTATTGGTTCCGGTTCAATCTCTCTGTTGTGCCTTACTTATTTATTGAACGGGCCATTGATCTGCTTCCTCTGGTGATGGCAATCCATTTTTCCGCCTTCGTTTTCTTTGATGTCCATCGTGCGTTATGGCGATTCGTCTCAATGAGTGATTTCATCCGGTTGATCAAATCAGTTGTGGTCGGAACCATTCTGGTGATGATTTTTGTTTTTTTTATTACCCGCCTTGAGATGGTCCCAAGAACTGTTCTCGTCCTTCATGGAATTTTTCTGCTTATTCTTCTTAGTTCATCAAGAGTGGCTTATCGGCTGCTAAAAGAACATCGGGTTACCCCAGTCTCTTTGAATAAAGTGCTCATTATTGGTGCAGGATCGGGAGGAGAGTTGTTGCTGCGTGACCTGCGGCAGATGACACCTCCCCTCTATGAGCCTGTTTGCTTTATCGATGATGCTCCAGAGAAGCTTGATAAGGAGATCCATGGGGTTAGGGTGATTGGAAGCATAGAAGAACTGACTGCAATTGTTGAACGTTTCAGTGTAGAACGGGTGTTTATTGCAATACCGAGTGCAACAGCAGTCCAGATGCAGCGAATTGTCTCTCATTGTGAAAATGCAGATGTGGTCTTTCAGACACTTCCCAGCTTGAGGGATGTGGTCAGTGGAGGAGCAAGGAAAACGGCTCTTCGGGCAGTAGAGATTGATGACCTTCTTGGCCGAGAGCCGGTCACCCTCGATTGGAAGCAGATAGTGGGCGGACACTCTGGAAAAGTGGTCCTGGTTACCGGAGGCGGAGGATCAATCGGTTCCGAACTGGTTCGACAGTTGGCGGCAATTGCTCCTGAAAAAATCATCGTTTTTGAACAGAACGAATATAACCTCTACCAGATCTGTATGGAGCTAAAAAAATACCATCCCGATGTGGTGCTTATCTCCCAACTGGGTGATGTCTGTGATGCAACAGCAATACATCACCTCTTTGAACAGTACAGGCCCGATATCATCTTTCACGCCGCAGCCTATAAACACGTCCCCCTCTTGGAGGAACAGCTCAGAGAGACAGCCAGAAACAATATCATCGGCACCCGAAATGTTGCCCTTGAAGCCCACAAGCAGGGAGATGCCACATTTGTTCTGATTTCATCCGATAAAGCGGTTAATCCAAGTAGTGTGATGGGGTCGAGCAAACGTGTTGCCGAGGTCTACTGTCGCTCACTGAATGAAGTCTCCTCATCCAATTTCATTACGGTCCGCTTTGGTAATGTGCTCGGATCAACAGGAAGCGTGGTTCCGCTCTTTCGGCAACAGATAAGACAGGGTGGGCCGGTCACCGTAACCCATCCGGAGATGACACGATATTTCATGACTATTGAAGAGGCTTGCCAGTTGATTCTTCTTGCTGGAACGGTTGGCAGTGGCGGCCAGATTTTTGTTCTCGATATGGGTGAGTCGATCAATATCACTTATCTTGCTGAGCAGATGATCAGACTTGCTGGGCTTGAACTGAACAATGATATTGAGATTGTCTATACCGGACTCAGGCCAGGTGAAAAGCTTGAGGAGGCGCTGGTCCATCCCGATAAGAAGTTGGTTGACACAGAACATGAGAAGCTCTTTCTGGCAACCGATTTTACCCCCAGGTTTGATGATGTGGCGCCTGTCATAGATGAGATAGAGGATGGATGTGATCGTTATCAACTCAAACAGATCGAATCAGCGATCAAAGCTATGTTGGTAATTGAGTAAGGCTTCGTTGTGAGTTTCGTTGCCATTCGGGGGGAGTGGGCTAAGTGCCTTTAAAGGGCTCTCAATCAGGGAGCAGCGCTCAGTCGAGACTTATCAGGGGTCGTTCAGTCTCCTTTTCGCACTCTCACCAATGCTCCGAGTCGGGGGGTGTCGAAATAGTGGATCTCATTGAGTCGGACTCTTCTTTTCTCTTTCAGTTGAAAGAGTTCAGGATCAAGTTGAGCAATCAGTCGATTGCCGAGATTGATCTGCCTTGAGGGTTGTGAGAGGGGGGGTGACCAGTCGATTGATAGCGAGAACTGAAAAACCTGGCCTACCTTGTAGAGGTGGACGCTGCCCTCTAGTGGATTATTGTCAGGGCCTGGCTTGAGGGCGTTGATATCCCAAAGGCTTTTAATCGCAAGAGGGGATGATTCCTTTTTAGGGATAACATTCTGATTCCATGATAAGGCACTGATTACCCGAATAATATTACCTTTTACTAGCTTTTCAATCTGTTTGCTCATGGTTAGAG
>NZAZ01000004.1 GCA_002686255.1 Rhodospirillaceae bacterium | reverse complement strand
AAGACTCACAGTGACACGCCTCACTCCAGGCAATTGCTCGTTCTGGTGCTGTAGGGCGATATTTAAAGGGAGAAGAGGATGACGCTTGTTATTCTTTTGTTGCTTTTTCTTCTGGATTGAGTCGACTGTCGCGTTTGTGATAAAATAAAGTGTTTACCGTCCACGAATAGGTTTACAGCCTCCTAGCAAAAAGAAAAATGAATTTTTTAAGGCTTTTTTCCTATCTTTGAGTTAGATATCAATAAAACAGACCAACTCTTATGTTAAATGAAATTATGGGTTTTGTTCTTGAGAACTTACCTCAGAACCTTGAAAAGTTTGCCACATATCCCGGTCTATTGGAGAGACTTGAGCTGGCTGTTTTAAACGTCCCTATCTTAATCGGATTAGTCACTATCGGATTGGTATCGTTTTTTATTGTCAATGATCGTTACAAAATTAGATTTGTAAAAATCTGTGCATCATGCCTCATCCTTCTACCGCTTTTGATTAGGCTGTTTTGGGACTATGCGTACGATACGCCTTTTGCGCTAGTATCTCAAGTAACTGACACTTTAATAATAATTTATCTTTGCTACCAAGTTGGCTGCTATCTGAAATGCACCGATGCTTCTTTGCGCATTTCCGTGGGAATTTCTATTTTTGCGATAATTGGGCTGCTATCAATAATTTTAAGGATTAATTCACTTATTTCGATTCCTTTTGTATTGTCGCATATCGTTTTTACTATTTGGCTAATTTTTCAACTATGGAAAACTAATTTCAACTTTAAATATTTAAAAAACCTTGAAATTTGGCTGATTGTCGGTATTACTGTTTTACCATTTTTACCCTTCTTATTCTCTCCTGCTCCCCCGGATGCTGACATTATAACCCAAAGTGAATTGATTGGTTATTTGTACCAAGGGCAACCTTTGTGGCACGTACAAACTGGTGTATCGGAGGAATGGTTCTCAATTCGCTATCCAGCTGGATTTGCGGCGCTTGGATGGATATTTTCACATTTTATTAACATTCGGGCTTCTGAGATCATGGTGATCTTATCCATTATAGCCTACTTACTCATTATTGTTAATCTACTCCGTCTCGCAAAGGAACTTAATATTAACAAATATTTGGTTTTGATTTATACTTTAAATCCAACAATTACAGAGATTCTTGGGATAAAAGGTGGGCAAGTTCAAGAAATGATTAGCTATAGTCTTGGAATTTCAACAATTACTTTTTTGTTAAGAAAACAATTTAACCTTGCATCATTATGTCTTGCAGCAGCATTTATAATTCATCCTGTCGTTGCGTTGCCGTTCAGTGGAGTTTTAGTCATCTGGATGGTTTTCTATAGTACCAATAAAATAGACGTAGAGAATAATTGGCCGGGTTTTGTGATGCTTACTGCTACCTTTTTTTATCTTGGCAGTTTACAAATTGGAGAGAAACTTTACGAGTCAGTACCCGTAATAATGCTGACAAGCATTACACCGAAAGTTTTTTTCGATTTGGCTTATATGCATTTACAAACAGCTAATTTTGGGCTGCATTTTTTTATTTTCAGCCTCCTTGGTGCTTTCTTTCTTTATAAAAAAGACTCGCACAAATATGTTTTAATTTTAGTGTGGCTAGCAGGGGCTTTTATAATCGACGGCATTTTTGGTGTTGGGGTTAGTTCTCCAGCGCATGCCAACTTTGGCACCATCGCAATTTGGATATTGGCAATTGGTTTATCTTATGAGTTAGTGAAATTCTATTTACCAAAAAATAAAAAGGTTGAAATAATTTTGGCGGGTATTTTCGGGTTAACCTGGGTTACATTTGTTGCTCCGGGGTTGAATTATCTGCCGGTCTCTGTCTTCACGAGTCATTCAGATGTCAGAATGGGAAGATTTATTGAAAATAGTCTTGACCACGATGTCTTACTAGCGAATATCAGACCACCTGGGGATATTGGAAAACGTCACGGTATGGGATTCATGATGAGAGGGCTAAGCAGTAGAAATACAATTTTTGCTAGAATAGGGCCTCATCAAGTTAAAAACGGAAGAATCAGGGATGTTGATTTTGATACTTGTATAAATGCATCAGCGGAACCATATTTTTCATGTTTGGAAAAGCTCGGTGTAACACACGTTGTAGTAGATTCAAGGCCTGGAACTCAAACTTTTGTGGCACCATTAACTCAAAAACCGATGAAGCAATTTGGACAAACATACCTATTTAGCCTAATTAATCGTTGATAAGCTGCAATAATGTTACGCCTGAAGGTGTCAAAGATTACTATATCACGCGTTCCAAAAAAAAATGGAGGCGTATAGATAAATAGTATCGTTAAATTTGTGTAATTTTTTACAAATTGGGAAATCGTCTATTTCCCGCTGATGGTTATAACGTTATAACCACTTGGATGAAACTGAAAACAACGTCAGGTGCAAGGGGATATCGTTAAGGCCATGGAAGAAGAATTTTTAAGAATACTGGCATCTTCGTTTTGGGGTACCATATAAAATCAATCAAAGATAGAGATATATGCAAGTGGAAAATGAAATTGAGGTCTCATTTGTGATCCCATGTCTTAATGAAGAGGAAACGATTCAAATCGCAATTGAATTAGCAAAAGATGCAGTTGAAATGTTGGGGGTTAAAAGTGAGATCATAGTAGCAGATAATGGATCAACTGACCGTTCCGTAGAAATTGCGAAGGAGCTAGGTGCAAGAGTTGTGAGTGCCCCCGCCAAAGGGTATGGAAATGCTTTGATAAACGGGATGAACGCTTCTTATGGTAAATATTTAGTCTTTGGAGATGCTGATGGAACATACAAGTTTGTTGAAGGTGTTGAATTTGTACAGCTACTTCAGAAGGGGAGTACTGATTTAGTAGTCGGTTCTAGATTGAAAGGCAATATTGAAGAAGGTGCCATGCCATTTCTGCATCGTCACCTTGGAACTCCCGTGTTATCATTCCTTATTAGAACTATTTTTAAGGTCAATATATCTGACTGTAATTGTGGGATGCGTGCTTTGACTAAAAAAGCGTTTTTAAAAATGAATTTGATTTCTGGTGGAATGGAGTTCGCCTCTGAAATGCTAGTTAAAGCAGGACTGCAAAAAATGTCTGTTAAAGAAATCCCCTGCTCTCTACTAAAAGACAACAGAACAAAAAGATCTCCACATCTTAACACTTGGAGGGATGGATGGCGACATCTAAAGTTCATCCTCCTCTTTGCCCCCAAGTATATATTTCTATATCCGGGTTGGTTCTTATTTCTAAATGGTCTCTTTTTTACTATAGTACTCTCTTTTGGAAAGCTGGAAATTGGTAATTTAACTTTGGATGCTAACTTTATTGTAGTATCCAGTATTCCTTTCATTGTGGGTTATCAACTACTATGGCTTTATCAGTTTGATCAGCGTTTTATGGTATTTACCGGGTATATTAAACCACAAAAATCCAGAAGAAAAAATGAATTGGAAAAAACACTTTTGTTTTCGGTAATTCTTTTTGTGGCAGGGTCAACATTGGGTGTATCTGTGGCGACTGATTGGTTGCAGGTAGGATATAGCCCCATTGAAAATATTAGACTTTTGATGCTAAGCGTGAATTGCCTATTAATCAGTTTATTGACTGCGATAAACTCTTTTGTGGTCAGTATGATGGATATTAAAATACTTCATATCGAATAAATTCGAACTGTATGAGAATTCTATTTTTATATCCTCCATTTTATCGCTTCATGGGATTTTACAATAGGTATTTTCCTTATGGGCTGTTAACACTAGCTACATCAGCAAGGAACCATGGTCACATTGTTAGCGTATATAATGCTGATTTAAATAACGCCCCGGTAGATATTAATGTGTCGAATCTAGCTGATCATTATGATAGCTATCTTAATTCATTTAGGGAGGAAAATAACACGGTTTGGAAAGAAGTTGAGAATACTATAACATCCTTCCAAGCCGATATGATTGGCATTCAAGTCTATACGGACTTTGCTGCTTCGGCCTTTCATATTGCCGAAATGAGTAAAAAAATAGATTCAAAGTGTGTAGTTGTAATGGGAGGGCCTCACATAACGGTAAAAGCGGATGAGGTGATAAAAATATGTTCCGATGTTGATTATTTGATCAAAGGAGAAGGTGAGCAGACCCTAAATGAACTAATCGATCATTTGGTATATGGAACTTCTAAAATTGATACTATTAATGGTTTAGCATTTAGAAAGGGAAATAAAGTTTTTAATACACCTAACAGAGACCTTGCGAGAGGTTCATTAGACGTGCCTTTCCCAGATAGAAGTCTTTTGATGAATGAAAAACATTACTCATCCGAAGACTTGGGACTTTTGATGACAGCCAGAGGGTGCCCTTTTAAGTGTACTTTTTGTGTTACCGAAAGAAATACAAGGTTCAGGACTGTTGATAGTGTTATTGAAGAAATAAAGGAGGTCCAAAAACGCTACGGAACTAAGCAGTTTACATTAAAAGATGATACCTTCACACTAAACAAAAAAAGAGTACGTGAGTTTTGTGAGAGACTTATTTTCGAAAGGATTAGAATTGTCTGGGAATGCAACACAAGAGTTGACTCAATGGATGAACCGTTAATAAAGCTAATGAAAAAGTCGGGTTGCATATTTATAAAAGTCGGTATCGAAACGGGGTCCGAGCGTATTTTGAGTAGTATGCAAAAAAAAATCACTTTTAAACAGATCAAAGAAGGTGCCAACTTGTTCAAAAAGTACAAAATTCATTGGACGGGTTATTTTATGATAGGAGTTCCTGGTGAAACGAGGGAGGATATGGAAAAAACGCTAAGTTTTATGTATGAACTTAATCCAGATTTTGCCTATGTCGGTGTTTATCAACCTTATCCAGGAAGTCAGCTATTTCGAGATGGGGTAGCCAATTTACTGGTCAATAAAAAAATGTCCAGACATGATTTTTTTAACATGCCACCAAACCAATACTATAAAGCGAATCCAACAATACAGTTGGATATTATGAGCGAAACAGAATTTAAAGAAATTGAGATAAAAATTAAAACCGCTTTTTACAACTATAATAAAAATATATTTAGACTGCTAAAAATGGCTCTTGCCAAGTTTCCAGTATATTTTAATAATCCGCGAAACCTTTTAGCAGATTTTAAAAAATACCTGAGTTATTGATTTCAAGAAACAGCATATTTTTTTAAGTTCAATTTCGAATAATGAATTAGATGTGCCACCAGTAATATGAAAAGGCTGGCGTATAAAGATTGATTTGTGCATTGGGTTGAATTAGTAAATAAAATGATGAAGTAATAAAAAAGATATGAAACCACTCGACCGATTTATCCAAAGTTACCGAATAAAAAAGCATCGAAATATATTCCTAGCAAATCAACCGTTTTTGACATAGGAGCCTATGATGGGACGCTATTTTTAAAAATGGGCAAACAGTTAGCGAGTGGGATTGGGGTTGATCCAGTAGATGTACCATGGAAAACTCAAAATGATAAATTTAAGAAAGTGGTAGGTTTTTTTCCCGAAGATATCAAAACTACTGAAAAGTTTGATGTCATTACGATGCTGGCGACAGCAGAGCATTTTTCATCCAAAAATCTTATTGAATTACCCTTTGATTGTTCAAATGTATTGAAGCCTAATGGTCTAGTCATTATGACAATTCCATCTCCTTTTACGGACCATATTATAGGCCTTTTACAAAAAATTCGGTTGATTGATGGTATGAGTTTTGAGGATCATCAAGGTGTCCAACCATGTGCAGTTTCAAAGATTTTCTGTGAAGAATTTTTTACATTGAAAGCCCACAAGGTTTTTCAGTTTGGCTTAAACAATTTGTTTGTATTCGAAAAAAAAAGTACGAATTAAATTCCTAAGCCATCTAACAGGGTGAAGCCAAAATGCAAACTGAATTATCAGCCGCCATTTAGGGCAAGTTGTGAGTTGTGGATAAAAAACAGAAGGGATGAGGGGATGAAATGGCGGTTAGGGATGACAGGAGTGATGTGAAACAGACAACGACAGGGTTTCGAGNNCCAAGACNNCANGGTGCAATCCCTCACCTCTGCCAAAAGCAAATTCCTATCCCTAGATGGAGAATTCTATGAAAAAGTTAATAGATAAAAGTATTTTCTTATGCTTATTAATATTTAACACTTCATTTGCTCAAGAGAAAAACACAATTGATTGGCAGAGAGGGCCTTCAACATATAGCATTACCAGTAAAGCGCAACTATTCGTGCCAGAGGATTTTGTTTTTTTAGGGACCAAAGAGACCGACAAATATCTGACACTTACAGAAAACCTCGGATCTGGTGAAGAGTATTTTTTTGGCCCTGCAAACGACAGTTGGGAGTCTTATTTTTCTTTTAAAGATCTAGGATATGTGAAAGATGATAATGACATCGATGCTAAAGAACTACTGGAGCAAACCATTGAAAATCAAAAACACGCCAACTCTGAACGGAAAAAAAGGGGATGGGGTCTACTATTTATAGAAGGATGGGCAATTGAACCGCGATATGACTCAAGAAACAATCTATTGGAGTGGGCATTTTTGTTAAAGGATGAACAGAATCAATCTATCATTAATTATGACACTAGGATTTTGGGGAGAAGTGGAGTTATGAATGTTATCTTGGTTGCAACACCAGAAACTTTAAGCTCCGCTGTTGCTGACTTTAAGCAGAGAATTAGAGGATTTGAGTTCGTTTCTGGAGAGAAGTATCTTGAGTATAAGAAGGGCGATAGAGTTGCGGAATTTGGTCTCGCTGCGCTCATTACAGGTGGTGCTGCTGCACTAGCAACTAAGAAAGGCGTCTGGGCAGCAATAGTAGCTTTTTTTGTTGCATTTAAAAAACTTTTAATTGTGGGAGTGTTAGCTAGTCTTGCATGGATCGGATCCTTGTTTAGAAAGAAGAAATGATGTACTCGTTCGAGACCTTATTCATGTTGGGAGTATATATTTTTTATATTTATGATTCGTTAATGCTACTAAATATTAATGAACTTGTAATAACAAGATCTAGAAATAATTGGTCATATAAATTCCCCTTTTTAGAATACCAACTATTAAGGAAGTATCCTTTACTACCTAACTTATTGTTGCCAGGAACCGCTATTTTTAAAACTTATTGGCCCGGCCCTTCAACTAAATCATCAAACGTAAAAGAGGTAAATATTTTTATCAAGAAGCTTTTTCCAATCCAATTGATAGTTTATGCTTTATTGCCGTTACAACTTATATTTTTGCCTATGATTGTTTATTACTATGGCAGTGGCGTTAAGTTACTAATTATTTTTGCGACTATATATTTTACAATTCTTGGCGCATTGATATATATTTTTTGTAATAGAGATAATCTATATATTTCCTTGGCTAAGTTTTCATCTTTAGCATTTGAATCTCTTGCTTGCCCACCTTTTGCACTCAATTTAGTTAGAAAAGTTTCGATAAATTATCCTGAATTAAATGACCCTTTAATAATTGCAAAAAAGGTCTTTGATACAGCTTCTTATAAGACTTTTTGTGGTGATCTCGCATGTGTAGTTAAAAATAATATGAGCTTTATTGATAGTAATTCTAGTCATTGCAACGATCTCAATAAATATTTAGATATGATTAACAAGGAGCACTACATTGAGTGATTTAGAGATATTTGTAACCATTGGAGGATTACTGTTAGGTTACTTTATTGTTTCTAGACTACTTAATAACTATCATTTCAACGACACGACTGAATCTACAACGGTAGTAAAGGATACTAATAAGTTATCTGGTTTTAGTGCCTTACGGCCAGACGAGATAACGCAAAAACGTACCATTAAATATGGATATTTGAAACTTCACTGGCAAGGCAAGCACTCACTTGTAAGATCATTTTGGATTAATAGTGTTGCATTAACAATACTATTATCTGGCATAACAAGTTATTGGCTCTATGCTGGAACCACTACTGAGGATCCTGTTCTCCTTGCTAGAGTGGTACTAGGGTTATATGTTTTTAGTTATGTGTTTTTGCTCCCATGGCAATTTATTGGTTTATGGAGGTCTGCAAATAATTATATATCTTTTCATGGAAAATCATTTTGGCCCAGAGTTGCTAAACTAATAATCATATTAAGTATCTTGTCAGCTTTCAATGATATAACTAGTGAATCCAAGTTTTATGAAGATATGTATCACGATAGTTTTGTCCTCACGAAAGAGCAGAACTACGAAGTAAATTTGATTGGAGACACTATTTATTTATCTGGTAATTTGAATTATGGAATCTCTGAAAAAGTTAAAGATTTGTTATCCTTAAACTTAAATGTTGATAGTATTGTCTTAGAAAGCTCAGGCGGATTACTCTATGAAGGTGCAGAGTTATCTAGACTTGTATTAACTAGAAGTTTAAACACATACACATACGAGCACTGTGCATCTGCCTGTACTATTGTATTTATTTCTGGAAATAGGCGATACATTTCTTCAACCGCCAAGCTGGGGTTTCATCAATATAGTTACTATAGGCCATCTGAATTAATTGACTTAAATTTATTTAAAGAACAAGTTGATGATGCTAAGTTTTTTAACAGGAGGGGGGTTAAGACTGAATTCACAGATAAAATGTACAATGCAAAATCAGAGGACATGTGGTATCCCAGTACCCAAGAACTATTAAAGTATGGAGTAATTCATAAGGTAGTTATCTAATATCATCAGATTATGGATATACATTTTCTACTCCAACGCTGGCTTTGGATCAGATCGGGGAGTGGTGCCCCTCACCACCCCCCAGAGCACCGCCCGCTGAGCAAGAGTGGCCCAAGGGCTGCCAGATTCCGCTTAGCTACCATC
>NZAZ01000003.1 GCA_002686255.1 Rhodospirillaceae bacterium | reverse complement strand
GGCACCGAATCGGCGCTCCACGGCGGCAGCGCCGAATCTTTTCCCTACGCCATCGCCAAGCGGGGCACCGAATGCATGGTCCAGGGTCTGGCCCGCGAGGGCGCGGCGGACGGTATTCTGGTCAACGGGCTCAGATTCGGTTACATCGCGTCGGGCTTCCATCAGCGCTGGCACAAAAGGACCGAGGCCGACATGAAGGACCGCGCCCAAATGGTGCCGTTGAAGCGCGGCGGCGAGCCCGAGGAAGCGGCGGCGTTGATGGTCTATCTGCTGTCCGGCTGGGCCGGGTTCATCACCGGCCAGATGATTCCGCTCACCGGCGGTGACTGGCTTTAGGGCGGGTCTCAGTCTGGGATGTTGGTGAAACGCCCTTCCGTCAGCCCGGTGGAGTACGTATTGCGGTCCCGGTACCGGCCGTCGGAAACGTCCCGCCAGATGCCGTATTTTTCCAACAGCGCCTTGCGGGCCTTTTCCTCCGCCGCCATGTCCCCGATGCAGATGGCGTCGGCCAGCGCCACGGCCTCCGGTGCCAGTTCGGCCCGGCGCAGCCGGTGAACCAGCCATTCGTTGAAATGGCGCGTCTTATCGGATTCCGTCGGCGGCACCATGTCGGGCAACAAGCCTTCGGCATCGCGGACCAGGACGTTGACGCCGTTGAGCCAGCCTTCTTCCCAGCGCTCCAATTCGGCCCCTTCCATGTTGGCGGGGTGGGCGGGACTGTAGGCCTCGAACACCATCTTGAAATCCGGGTGGCCGGCCAGAAAATCGGCGGTGGCTTGGCGGACACAGGCGTAATTAGCGTCGTCGATGACAATAACACAGCGATCATGCAGGTGACCGAGGGCCAACAACAGGCAGACCATCTGGCTGCGGTAATCGTGGGGGCCGTCGATGAAATAGACGGCGATCTTGCGGCCATCCAGTCGGGCATCCAGGCCGGCCAGCGCGGCCTCGAAGTCGCTGTCGATGAGGGTCGCGTTGGCAGCGCCGAACCGTTGCAGGCGCTCGGTGGTGATTTCCTTGTTTTTTTCATCGGGATCCAGGGTGGCGAAGTTGTCGATGCCGAAACAGGCAAGCCCCGGCGCCTGCAACGCCGCCGAAACCAGGGTCAACCCCTGGAAGACGCCGATTTCCAAGTAACATGCCCGGGGGTCGCCGGCGAACAGGCCGACCAGACGCTGGAGCGCGCCGACGGTTTTCAGGCCCGAGATTCCTGTCAGCCCCTCGTCCCGCCGGTCGGTCAAGAGCCCATCTTTTTCGGTCTCCCGGAGCGCCTGAAAGACCTGTTTCAGAAAATCCAAATTGGAATCCACCATGACGACGGGACCATGCCACAAGACGTCCCTTCGGGAAATCGCTTTCACCAACCGTCCCGGACGTTTGTTTAGGCTCGGCCTATGCCCGTATTGCTGAGAACATCCCGCGACTTGCCGCCGCCCGAATCCTACGGCGTCTGGTATGCCGTCACCGGCGCCGCCGGCAAGGGCGCGGACGGGAAAAAGCTGGAGGGCCTGGCGAAAAAACTTGAGGCCGCCTTCGACGCCATCTGCCCTGAATGGTGGGCCGCCGCCGGCACCCTGGCCGACGGCAAAGGCGCCGAGTTGGCCTACGCCACCACGTGCGCCGGGTACGGCTCGGATTTCGGGCTGATGATGGCCTGGGGACGCCTGACCAAGCAAATGGCGCGGGAGAAGGAACCCTGTCTCGTCATTTGCGACGATCCCTGGCTGTTCCGTCATCTGACGGTGCTGTCCGGCGTCCAGGCGGGGATGGGGCCGGATCTTTTACCGGCGACGTTGAAATTGCGGCTGCGCGGCTTTCTTGCCCGTTCGCGGCTGGTTCTGCGGTTGGCCTGGGCGTCGCTGGCGACCCGCGGCCGGCGGCAACAAGCGGCAAAGGGCGGCCCGGTGATTCTGGTCTATGGCCATCCGCGCAGCAACGCCCAGGGCCATGACGATTACTTCGGCCCCATGATGTCCGAAATCCCCGCCCTCGCGCGCGTTCTTCACACCGATTGCGGCCCGGCCCAGGCGGCGGCCCTCGCCGCCGACGGCCGCACCGCCTCGCTCCACGCCTGGGGCAGCCCGTTGCAGGCCATGCGCTTGTTGTTCAAACGCTGGCGGCTGTCGGAACGGCATCTGTCCGGGTCCTTCGGCTGGCTGGTGCGCCGGGCGGCGGAAAAGGAAGGCGCCGGGGCGGCCCACGCCATGAACGCCTGGCAGCGCCATTGCCAGAAAGCCTGGCTCACCCACACCCGCCCGGCGGTCGTCGCCTGGCCGTGGGAAAACCACGGCTGGGAGCGGGATTTTTGCCGCCAGGCGCGGCGGCTCGGTATTACCACGCTCGGCTATCAGCACACCGTCATCGGCCCCCATCAGTTGAATTACAGCCCCGCCACCAACGTTGACGGCGGGGAAAGCCTGCCCGACGCCATCCTCTGCGACGGCCCCGCCTACCGGGACCAGCTCCTGGACTGGGGCATGCCCGAAGACCGCCTGGTCATCGGCGGTTCGCTCCGCATCCAGCGAGTCGAAGATGTTCCCTACGATGCCAAGGCCCCCGTTTTCGTGGCCCTGTCGGCCGACCACGGCATCGCCCGCCAACAGATGAACGCCATCCAAGCCGCGTCCGCCGCAAAGGGGGTGAAATTTTTGGTCAAGGACCATCCCATGTATCCCCTCGATTTCGAGGAATCGGAAAACATCCGCCGCACCCCGGACACGTTGGAGGCGCAACCGGCGCTGTCGGCGGTCGTCTATTCTACCGGCACCATGGGGCTGGAGGGGCTGCTGGCGGGACTGCCGACGTTCCGGTTCCTGCCCGAGGACCAGATCGCCGTCGATGTCCTGCCCGGTTTCGTCTCCGTCGAAACCGTCACCGCGACCGACCTGGCTGGCGCGCTTACGAACGCCGGGAAAAATTCTTCTGAGCCCTTGCCCTGGGAAGACGTACTGTCGCCGGTGGACTGGGACCTGTGGCGGAAGCTGCTGGCCGGAGGCAAGCCCGTCCCCGCCCCCGAACCATCCCCAAGACAAGAAGAAAGTTTCGCATGACCACCGAACCCCTCAGCGTGGCCCTGATCGGCTGCGGTCGCATCGCCGGCCACCACTGCCGGTCCATCGCCGAGGTCGACGATGTCGAGCTGGCCGCCGTCTGCGACCTGGAGTTCGAAAAGGCCGACGCCTACGCCAAAGAGTCGGGCGTCCCGGCTTATGCCAATTACCGGGAAATGTTCGCCAAGCACCCGGAGATCGACATCGCCGCGGTGATCACGCCGTCGGGCATGCATTTCGAGCACGGCATGGAGATGGTGAAGGAATTCTCCAAGCATGTGATCATGGAAAAGCCCACCTTCATGCGCCCCGGACAATTGCTCGACGCCTTTGGCGCCGCCGACGACGCCGGTCTGCACATCTTCCCGGTGTTCCAGAACCGTCACAACAAGGCGGTCAGGCGCGTCAAACAGGCCATCGACGGCGGCGAGCTTGGCAACGTGCGCATCGTTTCGGTGCGCGTACGCTGGTGCCGGCCGCAGCGTTATTACGACATGGCACCCTGGCGCGGCACCTTTTCCCACGACGGCGGCGCGTTGACCAACCAGTCCATCCATCACGTCGACCTGATCCGCTATCTCGGCGGCGAGGTGAGCCGGGTCAACGCCAGCATGCGGACGCTCGGCGCCGACATCGAGGTCGAGGACACGGTGGCCGCGACGCTGAACTTCGAAGGCGATTCGGTCGGCATCGTCGAAGCGACGACGGCGGCCCGGCCCGACGATTTCGAGGCCTCCATCTCCATCGTCGGGTCCGAGGGCCTGGCGCAAATCGGCGGCATCGCCGTCAACGAGCTGCAGGTCTTCACCCCGGACCCGGGCGCTTGCGCCGAAAACTCCGAGGACTTCCAGGGCATCAAGGGTCACGGCGCCGTCTACGGTTTCGGCCACACCCAAATGTACCGGGACATCGTCGGCTTTTTCAGGGATTCCACCCCCTATCCGGTCAGTCGCGAGGATTGCCTGGGCACCTTGAAGCTGCTGCACGCCTTTTACCGCTCCGACGAGGCGGGCGGTTGGGTCGACGTCGCGGGCGAAGGCGAATCCGAGCGCCTCGGCCGGGCCGACGAAGCCATTTCCGACCTTTACCGGACGCCCCAGGAAACCGAAACACCATGACCGAAAGACTGAAAGTCGGGATCGCCGGTTACGGTGTCGTCGGCAAGCGCCGGCGCTCCGTCATCGACCCGCATCCGGCATTGCAGACGGTGGCCGTTTCCGACCGAACCCTTGACGGCGACGGGGTGTTCGACGACGGGGTTAAGTACTTCGACGATTATCGAAAGCTCCTGGCCGAAGACCTGGACGTGCTGTTCGTCTGCCTGACCAACGACATCAACCCCGACGCCACCATCGGCGGGCTCGAGAAGGGCATGCATGTGTTCTGCGAAAAACCGCCGGGGCGCGACGTCGGTGACATCGTCCGGGTCATCGAGTGCGAGAAAAAGCACCCGGGGCTTAAATTGAAATACGGTTTCAACCACCGCTATCACGACTCCGTCCGCGACGCCTTGGAAATCCTCCATTCCGGCGAATTGGGCGAGGTCATCAACCTGCGCGCCGTTTACGGCAAGTCGCAGTTGATCACCTTCGACCAGACCTCGTGGCGGACCGAGCGCGCGCTGGCCGGTGGCGGGGTGCTGCTGGACCAGGGCATTCACATGGTCGATCTGTTGCGCCTGTTCGCCGGCGATTTCGACCAGATCCACAGCTTCGTTTCCAACAGCGTCTGGGACCACGACGTCGAGGACAACGCCTATGCCTTGATGAAAACGGCCGACGGCAAGGTGGCGATGCTGCATTCGTCGGCCAGCCAATGGCGACACCGGTTCGGGCTCGAGATCACGCTGACCAAGGGCGCCTTGACCCTGGCCGGCATCCTTTCGGGCTCCAAAAGCTACGGCGAGGAGACGTTGACCATCGCGCGGACCGCCGGCGACGACATGGGCGACCCGAAAGAGGAAATAAAGAACTACACCCGGGACCCGTCCTGGGCCGACGAGGTGGCCGAGTTCGCCGATGCCGTCCAGAACGGCGCACCGATCGTAAACGGCTCGTCCGACGACGCGCTCCGGACCATGCAACTTGTCTATCGAATCTACTGCGCCGATGAGGATTGGAAGACACGTTGGGGCCTCAGTCGCGAGACTTCCTGACATGACCCAACCCAAACTTAGCGACCGCCAGTTCGGCTTGATGTTCGCCGCCGTATTTTCGGTGATCGCCGTCGTCGGCTGGTTTTTCTTCGCTGTGATTCTTGAATCGGCGCTGATCGCGGCCGGCGGGTTCACGGCCGTCGCGCTGGCCCTGCCCGGTGTTTTATTGCCGTTCAATCGCCTTTGGGGTCTTTTCGCCGAGCGGCTTGGCCGGGTGATGAATTTCCTGCTTTTGGGTCTTTTCTTTTATCTTTTCCTTCTTCCCATCGGTTTTATAATCCGGCTTTCGGGGCGCGATCCCATGCACCGCAATCCTGACCCGAAAGCAAAAACCTACTGGACGCCCGTCACCCGACATTCCGACGAAGACACTTTCCGCGATATGTTCTAGGCCCCTTTCATCCAACCCCTTGCCCCAAAAGACAAAAAAATGCTTTCCACCCTCGGTCAACTGATCAAGTTCATGCGCGTCTACAAGAAGTTCTGGATGGCGCCGCTGATCTTCGGCCTGATCGCTTTGGGCGGCCTTCTCATCGCCGCGGAAAGCACCGCCATCGCACCCTTTATCTATGCTATTTTCTAAGGCAATCCGTCCCCTAACATGATCGTTCTCGGCCTTTCGGCTTTCTATCACGACAGCGCCGCCGCCATCGTCCGCGGCGACACCATACTTGCCGCCGCGCAACAGGAACGGTTTTCCCGAAATAAGCACGATTGCGGCTTTCCCGGCGATGCCGCCGCCTTTTGCCTGGACGAAGCAGGCGTGACACTGGACGAGGTCGATTTCGTCGGTTTCTACGACAAGCCGCTTCTTACCTTCGACCGGCTGTTGGAGACCTATCTCGCCTACGCGCCGGCCGGACTGGGTTCATTCGTCAAGGCCATACCGGTATGGGTCAAGGAAAAGGTATTCCAAAAAAACCTGCTTATTGACGGACTCAATGATCTTGGGCGCGGCACGCTGGACGGGGACAAAATGTTGTTCGGCTTCCATCACCATTCTCACGCCGCCAGCGCCTATTATCCTTCACCCTTCGAAAGCGCCGCGGTCCTGGTCATGGACGGTGTCGGTGAGTGGGCGACCACGTCGTTCGGCGTCGGCAAGGGGCGAAAGCTTGATTTGTTCGAGGAGATTCGCTTCCCCCACTCGTTGGGGATGCTGTATTCGGCCTTCACTTATTACCTGGGCTTCAAGGTCAACGACGGAGAGTACAAGGTCATGGGTCTGGCGCCCTATGGCGAGCCCGCCTACGCGGACCTGATCCGCGAGCACCTCATCGACGTCAAGAAGGACGGCTCCTTCCGGTTGGACATGCGGTATTTCAACTACTGCACCGGGCTGACCATGACCAACGACCGGTTCGCGGACCTGTTCGGCGGACCGCCGCGTGGGGCCGGCGAGCCCCTGACCCAGCGGCACATAGACCTGGCGCGGTCCGTCCAGGAAGTGCTCGAGGAAGTCGTGCTCGGTATGTGTCGCAATCTTTTCGACAAAACCGGCGAAAAAAATCTTTGCCTGGCCGGCGGGGTAGCGTTGAACTGCGTCGCCAATGCCCGCCTCCTTCGCGAGGGGCCGTTCGAAAATATCTGGATTCAACCGGCGGCGGGTGATGCCGGATCGTCGCTCGGCGTAGCCCTTGCCATCGCCAATAACCATATCGACGGTAGCGATGGCGGCGGGACGGCGCGCCAACCGGCGCCCAACGGCGCCGATGCCATGCACGGCGCCTATCTCGGGCCGGCCTTCGACGACGGCCTTATCCGGGAAACACTCGACTCGTTTTCCGCCGTCTATGACGCTGTGGAAGACGATGAGCTGTTTCCGGCCATCGCCCGCGAATTGGCGTCGGGAAAAATAACCGGCTGGTACCAGGGCCGGATGGAGTTTGGTCCCCGGGCGCTCGGCAACCGGTCCATCCTGGGCGACCCTCATTCGGCGGCCATGCAGAGGACGTTGAACCTCAAGATCAAATACCGGGAAAGTTTCCGCCCCTTTGCCCCGGCGGTGCTGAGCGAAGACACCGCCGATTTTTTCGACATGGACCGCGAAAGTCCTTACATGCTTCTTGTCGCGGACGTCGCCGAAGATAAGCGCCTGGCGCTTAGGCCCGAAGACGAGGCGCGCCAGGGGCTGGACAAGCTGAATGTGGTTCGAAGCGACGTGCCGGCGATTACCCACGTAGACTATTCGGCCCGTGTGCAGACCGTGCACAAGGAAACCAATCCCCGGTTTCACCGCCTGCTTACGGACTTCAAGCAGGAAACCGGACGCGGGCTTTTGGTGAACACAAGCTTCAACGTTAGGGACGAACCCATCGTGTGCACGCCCGAGGATGCCTACAAATGTTTCATGGCGACGGAAATGGATGTCCTGGTTCTCGGTAATTTCGTCCTTTTCAAGGACAGGCAATGACCGCCAGGGCCCACGCCTCCACCGACCCGGCGCCCATGTTCTCGGACCGCATCCTGGCGTGCCTGAAGGCGCCGGGCGGCGATGATGAAGCCACGCTGGAGCCCGTCGAAGACGGACTCCGTTGCCCACAGACCGGAGAAACCTTTCCTTTCATCGAAGGCGTGCCGTCCCTCTACGCGCCTTTGAAGGGCGAAGGCGAAGACGTCACCGGCCGGGTCAAATCCTTCTACGAGGAAAACCCTTTCCCCAATTACGAGGGGTTGGAGGAATTCGGCGAACTGGTCAGCAAAGGCAGCCAAAACCCTTTTTCCGCCAACCTCTTGAAGGCCATCGGCTACAACAAGACCGTGCTTGAGTGCGGATGCGGAACCGGGCAGTTGTCACATTTTTTGCAGCTCAACAACAACCACGTGCTGGGCGTCGATATGTCGCTCTCGAGCCTCGACCTCGCCGTCGGGCACAAACGGCTTAACGGGCTGGCCCGTTCCGGGTTCGCGCAGATGAACATCTTCGATCTGGCGGTGAAGGACTCGTCATTCGACGTCGTCATTTCCCACGGCGTGCTGCACCACACCTTCGACGCGCGGCGGGCCTTCGCCGCCATCGCCCGCAAGGCCAAGCCGGGGGGAATCGTCATGGTCGGCCTCTATAACCGCTATGCCCGCATCCCCACCTGGGCGCGTTCAAAGGTCATCGGCATCCTCGGTCCCAATATCGATTTCGTCGTCCGCAACCGCATTCAGGACAGCCGCAAGGCGGATATCTGGATCAAAGATCAATATTACAACCCCCACGAAACCTGGCATTCCATCGGCGAGGTGCTGGGATGGTTCGGCGACAACGGCATCGAATACCTGAATTGCTCTCCGGCCATCCTCGGCACCGACGGCGAAGATGCAGGATCCTTGTTCGAGAAGACCGGACCGGGAAACGCCTATCAGCGGCTGATGACGCAGTTGTCGTGGCTCGGCACCATCGCCCGCGAAGGCGCCTTGTTCGACGTCATCGGACGGAAGGCGGAATAGCCGGGTGAACGAGCGCCCCTCAGCAAAAGGTATAGCCGTTGCCCTCGTGCTCGGTTGCGTTCTTACGGTTTTTGCCGCCGAGGGGGTTCTCCGCCTTGTTATGCCCCACTGGCGGGAATTTTACAGCGGCTGGTTCATGCAGACCACAGACGTTCAAAACCATGGAACGGTGACCACCGGGCGGCCGGGGTTCGACGGCTATTTCGCCCAAAACAACGGCGACTTTCGCATTCACATCCGGGTCAACGATTTCGGCCTCCGCAATCCGGACCCCGTTGACAAGGCCCGGGACAGTGTTTGGTTCGTCGGCGATTCCATGACCTTCGGCTGGGGTGTGGAACAAAAGGAAATTTATTCCTCCGTCGCCGGCCATTCGCTGAATTTCCCCACATACAACGTCGCCAGCCCGGGTGCCAATGTCTGTGGTTATCAGGCCCTAATGGCACGAATGCCCGACGGCGCGCGTCCCCGCGCCGTCATCGTCGGCCTGATCCTGGAAAACGATATCGCCGCCTATGACTGCCGCAAGGCGGCGCGTGAAGTCCGCTCGGCCAAAAAAACGAGCTCCACGGGACTCAAGGTTTTCCTGACCCGGAATACCGCCCTTTACAATTTTTTCGCCGTCAGCCTGAAACGGGTGGGGTTCATTAGGGATGCGCTGAGCGCGTTCGGAATAATCGCCAAGGAACACACCTACACCCGCGTCCTTTCGGATTCGGGGATGGCGGCGGCCACGAAAAGGACGGCGGCCGAGATAGAAGTCATCAGGAACGCGCTGCCCGCCGGCATACCCTTCGCGGTGCTCGTCGTGCCGGCGCGCTTCGAGATTAGGGACGGCGATGCCTTCTACCGTAAGCTTCGCCAAAGCATGCTGGCGGCGCTCGCCAAGCGGGACATCCCTGCCATCGACCCCGTTAAGGCGTTCACCGGCGCCGGGTTCGAGCCCACCCATTTCGCCCACGACGGCCATTGGTCGCCCCTGGGTCACGCGTTGGCGGGACAGTCCGCCGCCGAATGGCTGCGCCGCCAAGGAATAGGCAACTAGGACGGCGGCATGCCTGAAAAAACCAAAATCTTCGGCTTCGTCCCCGCCCGCATGGCCGCCAGCCGTTTCCCGGGCAAGCCCCTGCACCCGATCGCCGGCCGGCCGCTGCTGGAACATTGTTTCCTGCGCGCCAAACTTTATGACCGCTGGGACGGGCTCTGGATCTGCACCTGCGACGACGACATCAAGGATTTTGCGGACGAAAAGGGCTTTCCCGTCCTCATGACCGCCGACACCCACACCCGGGCACTGGACCGGGTCGCCGAGGCGGCTTCGATCACCGGCGAGGTCGGCGACGACGACATCGTCGTCTGCGTCCAGGGCGACGAGCCGCTTCTGGGCCCCGACATGATCGAGGCCGTCGTCAAGCCCTTCGACGACGATCCGGAGGTCGAGGGCACCCTGTTGTCGGTGCCGATCCCGGACGAGGAAACCTTCCTCAACCCCGACATCGTCAAGCTGGTTCACGATACCAAGGGCGACGTGCTGTTCACGTCCCGGGCCCCGATCCCGTATGCGCCTGAATTTTCGCCCCATATGGGCGCGCTTCGGGTCGGCGGCATCTTCGGCTTTCGCTGGCACATGCTGAAGTGGTTCACCGGCCTGCCCGAAAGCCCGCTTGAAATCGCTGAGGCCTGCGATTCCAACCGCATCTACGACAACGGCCGCACGCAGCGGATCGGCCCGGCGCCCGATCGGGCGTATGTTTCCGTCGACAGCCCCGAGGACGTGGCCCGGGTCGAGGCGGCGCTCGAGGACGACGAGCTTTGGGGAAAATACTGAGATGACCAATGACGACGCCCAGCCCTTCGAGGCGCTGGTTTTCGACCTCGACGGCACGCTTATTGACAGCGCGCCCGACGTCTGCGCCTCGGTAAACCGGGTGCTCAAGACCAGAGGCCGGCGTGAGCTGATACTGAACGAGGCCAAGGACATGGTCGGTTGGGGTGGCCGGGTGCTGGTGGAAAAAGCCCTGGCGGCGACGGGCGACCCCGGTTCGGAAGACGAAATCGACGATGTCCTGCAGGGGTTCCTGGAATCCTATGCCGAGCACCCGGCCGAGTTGACGGTCGTCTTCCCCGGCGCCATCGAGGCGCTGGAGGTCTTCAAGTCCGAAGGCGTTAAATTGGCCATCTGCACCAACAAGCCGACGGCAACCACGCCCCCGGTCTTAGAGGCCTTAGGGCTAGACGGATATTTCGACGTCGTTTCCTGCGGCGACGCCGTGCCGCACAAGAAGCCCGACGGCCGCCACGTGCTGCTGGTGGTCGAGCAACTGGGCGGCACGGTCGATACCGCGGCCATGGTCGGCGATTCGGAAAACGACATTCATGCCGCCATCGATGCCGGGGTCCGGTCCGTCTGCGTCACCTTCGGCTACGCCCACATGCCCCTGGAAGAGATCGGCGCCGGCGCCCTGATCGACCGCTTCGAGGACCTGCCCCGGGCGCTCCGTCAAATCGCCGCAACCCCAGTAATTCCACAGTGACGCCATGACCCGCATTGCCGTCTGCTCGCGCTCGTTTTCCCGCCATCCGATCCTGCGCCGGGAGCTCACGGACCTTTACCCCGATGTCACCTTCAACGACGAAGGGCGGGCATTGGCCGGCGAGGAGCTGATTGAATTTTTGCAAGGCCATAAAAAGGCGGTCACGGCCCTGGAAACGCTGGATGCTAGTGTTTTCGCCGCCGTCCCGGAACTGAAGACGGTGTCCAAGTATGGCGTCGGGTGCGATTCCATCGACCTCGACACCATGGCCGATGCCGGCGTCAAGCTGGGCTGGACCGGCGGCACCAACCGGCGCTCGGTCTCCGAATTGGTGATTTCCTTCGCCGTTCAGATTCTGCGCCATTTGCCCCAGGCCCGGGCCGAGGTTTTGGACGGCGTCTGGCGTCAGCACGTCGGCCGGCAACTATCGGAGCGCACCATCGGCATCGTCGGCTGCGGCCATGTCGGCAAGGATCTGGGCGTTTTGCTGCGCGCCTTCGGCTGCCGTGTTCTGGCCAACGACATCCTCGATTTCCCCGATTTCTATGCCAAGAACGAAATTGTGCCGGTGGGGCTGGAGGAATTGCTGCGGCAATCGGACATCGTCACCCTGCACCTGCCCCTCGACGAAACGACCCGGAACATTCTTTCCGCCGAACGGCTGGCGTTGATGAAACCGGATGCCATGCTCATCAACGCCGCCCGCGGCGGGCTGGTGGACGAAACGGCCCTCAAAGGGGCGCTCAAGGACGGCCGCCTTTCGGGCGCCGCCTTCGACGTCTTCGCCACCGAGCCGCCCGAGGACCACGAGCTTCTCAATCTTCCCAACTTCATCGTTTCGCCGCACATCGGCGGCAGCGCCGAAGAGGCGATCCTGGCCATGGGCCGCGCCGCCATCGAAGGGCTGGAAAAAAACCAAATCCCCGAGCGGGGCGTTTTCCCCGATAACTACTGAGAAGCGCCGCCCCCTTCGGGTTTGGTCGCCGTTATGAACCACGACCAGCCCATGAAGCGGCCGAGCCAACGTTCCAGCGCAGACTGTATCGGCCACGGTTCGCCATAGACCAGATAGCCGCCGGGATGGGTGCCGTAACGCTTGATCTGCCAGCGGCGGTAAAGCCGGCCCAGTTTCGGGATCAGGTAGAAATAGAATTCCGCCTTACGCAGGGTCAGGTTCCCGAAACGGCGGAACAACCGCCGGATGCCGCCGGCCGTGTAGCACCGGGTGATCGGGTTTTCCACGGTCTGCGCATCCTTGCCGCCCCATTCGGTCGCCTTACCGAGCCAGTTTTTGTCGCCGAAGGCTTTGCCTTTCAAAATTCCGACGCAAAGCCACATGTTGATCCAGTAATGCCACGAGCTTTTGCAATAGAGCATAATCACCGCCCGACCGCCGGGTTTGAGCACCCGGAACACCTCGTCCATGGCTTTTTCCGTATCCGCCGTGTGATGCAGGACGCCGTTGGAATAAACGATATCGAATGAACCGTCGGCGAACGGCAGCGCCTCGGCGTCGCCTTGCATGGCCCGACAATTTTCCCCATCAACGCCCAAGAGCCGGAACTTCGCCGCCGTCGCCTTGGCCCGGGACGGGGTGAGGTCGATGGCCGTCACCATCGCGCCGTGGCGGGCGAACAACGCCGAATGACCGCCGGCGCCGGGGCCGACCTCCAGAACCCGTTTGCCCTTGAGACCGTCGAGCGGCATTTCGACCGCCGCCATGTGACCGCGCAGCCGGAACATGTCTTCCAGCGCGCCCAGTCCCTCAAGCAACTGTTCGCGGGTAATGTCCTTGTCGACGCCTTCGTAGAGGGAATCGTAAAGAGCCCCCCAAAACGCCTGGATATCCTGCTTGTCCGCCGAGACGGCCATTTTTTTCCGCCCCCCGGCGGACCCGTTTCGTTGTCTGACACCTTTAGGTAATGACCCAATATAAACCGGCCCCCGTTGCGGGGCCAGCCGCCCCGCCCCCCGGATATGTTCACCTCCCTCGCCCGCAAGACCCGTCAGGTCGCCGCCGATCCGGTGCTGAGAAAGTGGCTCGTCCGCCGCCTCACCGGCGGCGCCGCCTCGCCGTCACCCTTCGCCGCGCACCGCCCGCCTTACCTGAACGGCGTTCCGGGACCGGACTCCCAAGACACCCAACCCCAGGCCCCGCCCGAAGCCTTCGAGCCCCTGGGGACAAAAACCCCGGCGGAGCCTCCCGTGGAGTCCATCGAACTACCGCTGCCGGGGTTGACCCTCAGGCTCGAACCGGGGGCGGAAAAGGATGTCTTCACCCGCTCCTACGGCGATATGGAAACCCTGCTGGCGCTGCACCGGTTCGCCTGGGTGCCGTTGCTGGAAACTTTCGACGCCAACGCCGCCGCCTGGACGCAGGCGTTGTGGGACGTTTGGCGCCGTTCCTTTTCCCGTCCCGGGAAGGACTGGGCGTGGCATCCCTACACGGCGGCCGAACGGGCCATTAATCTCCTCGACCTGGCCCGGATCCACGGGCTGCCCGGGCCAGTGGACGAAACCGTATCGCTGCTGGCGGACCACGCGACCGAAATCCACCGCCGGCTGGAGTATTTCGGCGACCACGACACCTCCAACCACCTGTCTAACAACGGCCGCGGCCTTTTCCGCATCGGCCTGGCGCTGGGGCTCAACTGGGCGGCCCGGGCGGGGGCGGAAATCCTGGACCGGGAGGCAGCGCGGATCTTCATGCCCTCCGGCGTTCTCCGCGAAGGCTCCAGCCACTACCACCTGCTTGTCGCCCGCAACTACGCCGACGCCTGGCTGGCGGCGCTCCGGCACGGGCGTCCGGAAGAGGAAGCGTTTCTAATCATCACCCGCAAGGCGCTGGCCGTGGTGCCGTGGCTGATCCTTCCCGGCGGC
Source organism: Rhodospirillaceae bacterium (assembly GCA_002686255.1). GTDB lineage: Bacteria > Pseudomonadota > Alphaproteobacteria > Rhodospirillales > Casp-alpha2 > Casp-alpha2. The sequence continues at coordinate 25,379 of NZAZ01000003.1, read as the reverse complement.
ATGCCCCTGGTCGGCGACATTTCGCCCGACTGCCCGCCGGAACACCTGTTGGGCCTGGCCGGGCTCGAAAGCGGCTGGGTGGCGGGGCTTGGCGATGACGACCGGGCGGCGATTTTGGCCCAGATAGAAAAAACCCGCCCCGCCGACAACGAAGAACTGGCCCAAGACGGCTGGCTTCGTTTCTCCCGCGGCCCGTGGTCGGGGCTGTGGCATACGGCCCCCGGCGGCTGGCCGCAAGCCCCCGGTCACGGCCATCAGGATACCGGCGGCTTCGAGCTTCATTTCGACGGCACGCCCGTGTTCGTCGATCCCGGTCGCGGCGCCTATGGCGAAGACGGCGAGGCGGCCCATTACCGCTCAAGCCTGGTCCACAATACCGTCACCGTCGACGGCACCGATCCTTATCCCAACAACAAGCCCTATTACGACGACGCCTTCCGCCGTGACATTGCCGGCCCGGCGCCGGAACTGAACGGCGGCGGCGACGAGGTCGTCCTCGGTCATCATGGCTTTGGTCGTTTCAAAGGATTGGGATCGCTGCGCCGGCAATGGCGGTTCACCAACGACGCCATGACCCTAACCGACACCCTGGAGGGCGACGGCCGGCACCTCGTGACCCGGCGCTTCGCCACGCCCCTGGAAGCCGAGGCCGGGGCCGGCGGTGTCGTCCTCAAGGGCGGCGGCAGGACGTTCCATTTGAACTCGCCCGACGCTTCGGCGGCGGTCAGGGAGATCACGCTGTGGCGGGCCTATGGTTCGGGCCGCTTAGGCTCGTTGATCGAATTCACCACCGAAGCCCAGCTACCGTGGACGGGCGAGATTCGCCTGGAGGTTCTTTGACCCGTGGCAGATGAAACTACGCCCGAATTCGCCCCCGAATTCGTTGACGTCAGCGTCATCGTCGCCGCCTACCAGGCCGCTGACACCGTCGCCCGCACGCTTCGAAGCGTCGCCGGGCAGACGCTCAAGCCCCGCGAGGTCGTGGTCGTCGACGACGGCTCGACCGACGGCACGGCCAAAGCGGCGGAGGCCGAAGCGTCCGGCATGAACGGCATCCGGCTACGGGTTTTCCGCACCGACGACAACCAAGGGGCCGGCGCGGCGCGCAACCGGGCCGTCTCCGAATCGACGGAGCCCTGGCTGGCTTTCCTGGATGCCGACGACGAATGGCTGGCGGAAAAGCTGGAACGCACCATGAGCCGCCTCGAAGGCACGGACCATGTCCTCGCCGCCCATGATTATTTGACCGGAGAAGGCGAAACCGCCCGCCACCACGAGTGCGAACGGCGTTTCCTGGAAGCCCCCGATCCCTTCGTCGGCCTTTACCGCAAGGGCTATATCCCTTCCTGCAGTGTCGTCGCCCGCCGGGATGCGGTTGTCGCCGCGGGCGGGTTCGATCCCGAACTCAGAAATGCGCAGGACTTCGACCTGTGGCTGGCGATGCTCAAACAACCGGGAACGCCTTTTCTGGTCTTCGGCGAGCCCCTGTTGCGCTATCACCTGACGCCCGGCGGCATCATGAGCCACACCAAACGCCGGCTCCGATGCGGGCTAGCCATCGCGGTGCGCTTTTATCCCGACCTCAAGGCCCGGCCCGGGTCGGCGCTGGCCAGTCTCTGGTTCCGCGTCACCGCTTTGCACCTGGAGGCGCTCAGCGCCTATGGCGCCCGGGGAAACATTGCTAAGTTGTTGCTGACCATGGGGCTTTGGCCGTTCAGGCTGACGGCGGCGACGCTTTCGTGCCTGATGTCGCCGCCGGCCCCGCGCGGCCGCTTTCTGACAACGGACGGGACTGCCGGAAATGGATAGAAACGACATGATCCAGGGATTGCTTTGGCTTTGGGTGGTGGGCGTCCTGGCCGTCTATGTCTACCAATTCCGCGGCCTTGCCGGGCCCATCCTGGTGCTGTTGGGGCTTTCATGACCGCGCTTGGCGTCGTCCTGTTGCAAACGCTCTGCTGCTTAGGGCTAGGCGCGGCGGCACTGCGGACGCTGAAGATCGACGCCGATCTGAACACCGGCGAACATTGGGCGCTTTCCTTCGCCGCCGGTTTCGGCATCCTCGGCTGGCTGGTCTTTCCCATAGGTGTTGCCGGGTATTTATCCGCCGCGCCCCTGACGGCGCTGTTGACCGGCGGCGCCCTGGCGGCCGTGCTTCTTCGGCGGCCGGAGAGCGATTCGCGAAAGCCCAGCACCGATATCCTCGGCAAGGCTTTACTGGCGCTGATCGGCATTGTCGCCGTTTTCGACCTGATGGAAGGGATCGCGCCGCCGGCCGACGCCGATTCGCTGGCCTATCATTTCGCTGTGCCGAAGCAGTTTCTTGAAGCGGGCCGGATAGAATTCATCCTCCGAGCCATTGAGGGCGCCGTTCCCTTCGGAATCCAGATGACCTATGTCCCGGCCTTGGCACTCGGCGGCGAAAAGGCGTTGACGCTTTGGACCATGGTCAGCGGCTGGGCGCCGGCGGCCTTGTTGTTCGTTTTTTGCCGCCGACATCTCGGGCTTAACTGGTCATTGGCGGTGACGCTGATTTTCCTGACCACACCGGCCGTCATCTACGGCGGCGGCGCCGGTCAGGTGGAAACGCGGATTGCGCTTTTTGTCATGGTTGCCGCCTGGGCCACGGCCCGGGCGCTGGAAACCGGGCAGTCCCGGTACGCGGTGTTGGCCGGTCTGGGTTGCGGCTTTTTCGCCGCCGCTAAATACACCGGGCTTCTGTTTGCTTCTGTTGTCGGCGTGGTGATTTTGTTTCAGCGCCGGTGGCTGATGCATGGCGTGGTATTCGGCGTTGCCTTTTTGGCCGCCGGATTTCAATGGTACGCATGGAATGGTTTGCATACGGGCGACCCAGTATTTCCGATGCTGTTTCAATGGCTGGGCCGGGACGATCTGATTATTTGGACCAAGGCCCATGACCTGGTTTTCAAGGACCTGTACTTCGCCAGCGAAAATCAACTGCCCAAATCGTTGCTTTGGTTTCTTCTCTACCCCTTTAAGGCCACCCTTGCTTACAACGGGCTTCCCGATTACGGACGCGTCGGATTCGGGCCCTATGGTCTTCTTTTGCTGCCGTTTGCGGTGCTCGGTCTTTGGCGTTTTCGGGACCGCATCCGAAACAGCCCGCTTATGACCTACGCATTGCTGGCTTTTTTGTTTTACGTCCTTTGGTTCTTTTTCGGCGGTTCTCAAAGGATTCGCCATCTGCTGCCGGTGCTGCCGCTGTTTTTGATTTGCGTAACGGTGGCGGCACAACGGTTGACGTTGGGTGGTGGGGCGTACCGGAGTCCGTTACTGGCTTCGGTGACGGCGGTGGTTTTCTTGCAAATGGCCGCTCATGGGGTGTTTGCCATCAACTATGCCAAGTTCCTGATCCACGACACGGACCGCCAGGCTTTTCTGATGCGAAACGTCGGGTCTTTTCAAGCGGTACGGTGGATCAACGCCAACCTGAAGAAAACGAACCGGGTATTCACCGTCCATCGGCCACTACTGTATTTTTTCGAAGTTCCCTTTTTTTTCGGCTCCCCCTTGTACCAATCCGCCGTCGAGTTGCGCCCTGACAAGTCGGACACCCGAACCCTATATCGGCAACTTCGTTCGGTGGGAATCACTCATATGCTGCTCGTCGGCGGTGTCGGCAAAAAAGGCGCGACTTATAATGCCCCTTACGATCTTTTGGAACGGGCCGGCTGCCTGGTGCGGCTAAAGCGCTTCGAAAGCAAAAGTTTGCATTCCAGAACCCTGCCGGCATTGAGTCCCGGCCGTCAGGCCTTCGACCTTTTGCAGCTCGGGAACGAAGGTTGCTTGCGTTGATTGCCCTGATGGACGAAACACACTAGGAATGCGCTTTCCAAAGGCCGGAATAACACCCAATGACGTTTAAAACACTGACAGTCGTGATCCCCTGCTTCGACGAGGAAGCGACCCTCGAGACCCTGGTTGGGCGGGTTCTTGATGCCGATGCGTGTGGGCTCGATAAGGAAATCATCATCGTCGATGACGGGTCCCGCGACGGGTCGTTCGAAAAGGCCCGGGCGTTGAGTGCCGCTGACTCCCGAATCAAGGCCTTCAAGCACGACACCAACCGCGGCAAGGGCGCCGCCATGAGAACGGGTATCGACGCTGCAACCGGCGATATCATCATTGTCCAGGACGCAGATCTGGAATACGACCCCATAGAATATCCCAAACTTTTACAACCGATTCTCTCGGGAAAGGCCGACGTCGTTTATGGTTCCCGCTTCCATGGCGGAGAAAGCCACCGGGTGCTTTATTTCTGGCACAGCATCGGCAATCATTTCCTGACCCTTTTATCGAACATGTTGACCGATTTGAACCTCACGGACATGGAAACCTGTTACAAGGTCTTCCGGCGCGACATCCTTGAAAAAGTGACCCTTCAAGAGGACCGCTTCGGTTTCGATCCCGAAATAACGGCAAAGGTCAGCCATCTTAATCCCAAGCCCCGCATTTTCGAGGTTGGAATCAGCTACGCCGGCCGGACCTACGACGAAGGGAAAAAGATTGGCTGGCGGGATGGGTTGCGCGTGGTCGCCAGTATTCTCCGTTACAATCTTTTCAGGTAATTAATACCAAGGATCGGTGATAATGACCCTTGGTATAACCCCGATGATCAGCCTGTCGATCCTCGTTCCCGCCTATAACGAAGAGGCGACCATCATCGAGCTATTGGGCCGGGTCGCCGCCCAGAAGATCGAGGGCGTCATGATCGAGGTCCTGGTCATCGACGACGGGTCGTCCGACAAAACGGTCGAGCTTCTGGAACAGAACCCCAAGCTATACACCAGACTTCTCAAGCGGGCCCGGAACGGCGGCAAGGGCGCCGCCGTCAAGGCCGGGCTTTCGGAAGCGACGGGCGATTACGTGTTGTTTCAGGACGCGGACCTGGAATACGACCCCGTGGAATACGAAAAGCTTTTGAAACCGGTCCTCGACTTCGATGCCGACATCGTCATGGGCAGCCGCCTGGTGGCGTCGCCTTGCACCCGGGTGTCCTATTTCTGGCACAAGCTCGGCAACCGGTTTATCACCTTCACCTTCAACATCCTCAACAACACCACGTTTACCGACATCTATTCTTGTTATCTGCTTTACCGGCGCGATCTGGTGGACCCGAAGGATCTGACCACCGACGGCTGGGAGCAGCAGGCCGAGATTTTGTCCCGGGCCGTTTCCAAGGCCAAGGCCATGTTCGAGGTGCCGATAAGCTATTACGGCCGCACCTATGACGAAGGAAAGAAAATCAAGGCCCATCACGCCGTCGCCGTCCTGTGGACGATCGTGGTGCGGCGCCTTTTCCGTTAATCCCCCTGGAGGAACCATGGGCAAAGACGATATCGACCCCGTGAGCGAGGAAGAAAAGGCCTCATGGCCGGAAGAACCCCTGGTGGCGCTGGAGGCGCCCTTTTTCGACGCCCGCGGCGATATTCAGCCGCTGGTCGACGAAATAATGAAAAGCGCGGTGATGATTTCATCCAAAAAGGGCTCGCTTCGCGCCAACCATTATCACAAGACCGATTGGCATTATTGTTATGTGGTTTCCGGCGCCATCGAATACTTCCACCGCCCCACCGGCAGCGAGGAGGAGCCCGAGCGCCTTCTCGTCAAGGCCGGCGAGATGGTGTTCACGCCGCCCATGGTCGACCACGCCATGAAGTTTCCCGAGGACACGGTGTTCCTGACCCTGTCGCGCAACCCGCGCAACCAGGAGGCTTATGAGTCCGACGTGGTGCGGGTGCAGGTGATCGACGACGCCGGCCTGACGACCTGGAAGCCGGAAGACTGACGCACCCATGAGTCAGCCCCACCGGCGGCGGGACACGTGCAGGCTTTGCAGCGGCGGCGACCTTGTGTCCGTACTCGAATTGACGCCGACGCCGCCGGCCAATGCCTTCGTCGGCGAAGCCGCTTTAACCACCGACCAACCATGTTATCCGCTGGACGTTTTCTTCTGTGCCGGCTGCGGCCACGTGCAGTTGTTGGATGTCGTCGACCCCCGCCTGTTATTCGAGGATTACGTCTACGTTTCCGGCACCTCGCCCCATTTCGTCAAACATTTCGAGGATTACGCGGATAGCGTTATCGGCCGCTTCAAGCCGCCGGCCGGGAGCCTCGCGGTCGATATCGGCTCCAATGACGGAACCTTGCTTTCGGCCTTCCGGTCCCGGGGGATGGAAGTGCTGGGCGTCGATCCGGCCAGGGACATCGCCGCCCGGGCGACGAAATCCGGGACCGAGACCATGGCCGCCTTCTTCACCCCCAACCTGGCGGCGGAAATCCGGGACAACCGCGGCCCGGCCCGGATCGTCACCGCCAACAACGTCTTCGCTCACGCCGACGACCCGAAAGGCATCGTCGAAGGGGTGCGGACCCTTTTGGACCCTGGCGGGGTATTCGTTTTCGAGGTTTCGTACCTGGCCGACGTGATCGAAAGCACGCTGTTCGATAGCGTCTACCACGAACACCTGGCTTATCATTCCCTCAAACCCTTGAAACCCTTTTTCGCCGCTTCGGGCATGGAGCTTTTCGCCGCCGAACGGGTGCCCACCCACGGCGGCTCCATCCGGGGAATGGCGCAGGTTTCAGGCGTCCCCCACCCGGCCGACGGCTCGGTCAGGGACCTGATCGCCATGGAGGAACGCATGGGCCTGGACAAGGCCGAAACCTACCGGGACTTCGCCGGGCGCATCGACAAGCTTGGCCAAGACCTCAAGGCGCTGACGGCCGGCATCAAGGCCGAGGGCAAATCCATCGCCGGGTTCGGGGCGCCGGCCAAGGCGACGACGTTGATGCATCACTTCGGCCTGGGGCCTGAAACGGTCGATTTCATCGTCGACGACAGCCCCCTGAAACAGGGCCTCTATACCCCCGGCCATCATATTCCGGTGTTGCCCTCAGAAGCCCTTTACCAACGCAACCCCGATTACGTGATCGTGCTGGCCTGGAACTTCGCCGAGCCGATCATGGACAAACACCGGGGCTTTCAAGAACGGGGCGGGCGTTTTATTGTTCCGCTCCCTTCCCTGGAAGTCCACTGACCCGCCAACGCCCATTGCCGACGCCATGACCGACTTCTTCCTGCAAACCGATATCCACGAGATCGCCCGCGCCTTAAGCGACAAGGCGCAAGCTTTCGCCGGCAAGACGGTGATGCTGAGCGGCGGGCGCGGGTTCCTGGGCCGGTATTTCACCGAGGTCTTCGTCCACCTGAATGAAACGGTGCTCGGGGACCCTTGCCGGCTGGTCGTCCTCGACAACCTGATCACCGCCGGCGACGAGGGCGCCTCCATGGGTGAGCGCCCCAACGTCACCTTCATCAAGCACGACGTCATCGAGCCCCTGGACTGGAACCAAGACGTTCACTTCGTCGTTCACGCCGCCGGCATCGCCAGTCCCTTTTATTACCGCGCCTATCCTCTGGAGACGCTGGAGGTGGCGACCACCGGCACCCGCAACATGCTGGCGCTGGCGGAACGCCACCAGGCCCGGTTCGCCTTCTTTTCCTCGTCGGAAATCTACGGCGACCCGGACCCCAAGTACGTGCCGACGCCGGAAAGCTATCGCGGCAACGTCGCCGCCCAGGGGCCGCGCGCGTGTTACGACGAAAGCAAGCGGGTCGGCGAGACGCTGTGTTACGTCTTTCACCATAAATTCGGCCTTGCCGCCAACACCATCCGGCCGTTCAACGTTTTCGGCCCCGGCATGCAGGAAACCGATTACCGGGTGATGCCCAATTTCGCCAGCCGGATCAAAGGCGGGAAGCCTCTCAATATTTACGGCGGCGGCAACCAGACGCGGACGTTCTGTTACATCACCGACGCCATAAACGGGTTTTTGCGCGTCCTCGCAGAAGGCGTTCCCGGCGAGACCTACAACATCGGCAACCCGAAGCCGGAAATAACCATGCTCGGCCTGGTCAAGACGATGGAGAAGGCGGCGGGGAAATCGCTTGAATACAACCTCATCGAATACCCCGACAGCTACCCCGCCGACGAGCCTCGGCGCCGCTGCCCCGACATCGAAAAGGCCCGCCGGGATATCGGCTTCGAGCCCCGGGTCGACTTGGAGGACGGCCTGAAGCGATTCCTTGGTTGGGCGGACAAGGCCTACACCGGCAAGACGTGAGCGGAAACAACGAAACCCTTCGTCTCGGCCTCATCGGCGCCGGCCCGTGGGGCCGTAATTATATCAGGACCATTGACGGGCTTGACGGCGTCACGCTCTTCCGCCTCGCCAGCCGCAACCCCGAAAGCGCCGGGTTCGTCGGTCCTCGATGCGAAATAAGCAATGATTGGCGGGCGCTTATAAAGGCTGGCGACCTGGACGGCGTTATCGTCGCCGCCCCCCCGGCGCTGCATGCGGAGATGACTCTGGCCGCCGTAGACCGGGGCTTGCCGGTACTGGTGGAAAAACCCCTGACCCTCGATATCGCCGAGGCCGAGGCGGTCTTGGACCGGGCCCGGTCGAAAGGCGCCATCGTCCTCGTCGATCATATTCATTTGTATAGCGCCGCCTGGGAGGCCCTGAAACGGGAATCCCGGCGTCTCGGCCCCCTTCACGCCGTTTCGACCGTCGCCGGGAATTGGGGGCCGTTCCGCAAGGACACGCCGATGCTTTGGGATTGGGGCAGCCACGACGTCGCCATGTGCATCGACCTTGCCGGCCGCCCGCCGGACCGGTCAACGGCTCATTTGATCGAAACTCGCAAGACCCCCGAAGGCGAAGGCCGAGCGCTGGCGCTGGAACTCGGTTTCGGTGACGTTGCCGCCCGGATCGCCGTCAGTAACATGCATAAGGATAAACAGCGCCTTTTTGCCGCCGCCTTCGAAGGCGGCGAATTGATTTATGACGACACCAGGGACGGGGACGGGAAACTACGTCTCAAGACAACGCCCGACGATCCCGGCGGCACGTTCAAGCTCGGCCCCGGCCTGCCGCTGGAGCGCGTCGTCCTCGCCTTCGCCGCTGCCATTGCCCTGGGCTTGCCCAATATGGACGATGTTGAACTGGGCCTTGACGTGGTGCGGATGCTGGCCCGGCTCGAGGAGACGCTCATCCCCAGCGAATAAACGATTTCCCCTTTCATTACATTGAGCGCTCCGAAGCGCCCCCCGGAAAAACCGCCGGAGGGGCGCTTTTTTTTGTTGGCCGGGCAGGTTCCCTATAAACTCCTTTTATGAATTGGACCCTTTTCGCGTTTGTTGTTGTCATCGTCTTCATGGCCTCTTTCGTGGGCACCGGACTGATTCTCCGGCTGCTGAAATCCCAGGCCATCCTGGACCATCCCAACGAACGATCTAGCCACGTGACGCCGACGCCGAAAGGCGGCGGCATCGCCGTCGTCGCCGCCGTCCTCACCGGGTGGGTGGGAATTTCCTGGGACACGCCGGCGGCCGCCATATCGCTTTCCGTCGCCGCCGCCGCGCTGGCCCTGGCGGCGCTTTCCTGGCTCGACGACCTAAAGGGTTTGAGCCCCCTTTGGCGGCTTTTGGGACAAGGCGCGGCGGTGGCGTTCGTGTTGGCGTCCACGCCGTCGGTCAATCCCTTCTTCGGCGGCCTGCTGCCCGGCGCGCTGGACGGGTTGGCGGCGGGATTGTTGTGGCTGTGGTTCATCAACCTGTTCAATTTCATGGACGGCATCGACGGTTTGGCGGGCGTCGAAACGGCGGCGCTCGGCCTCGGCATCGCCCTGGTGGCGGCGGTGGCCGGGATGTCGCCGGCATTCGTGATCTACGGCCTGGCGCTATTGGCCGGCGCACTGGGTTTTCTTTGGTGGAACTGGCACCCGGCGCGGATTTTCCTCGGCGACGTCGGCAGCGTGCCGTTGGGGTTCCTGATCGGATGGCTGCTTTTGGTGCTGGCCAAAAACGGCCACTGGCAGGCGGCGCTGATTCTGCCGCTCTATTTCCTGGCCGACACCACCATCACCCTGGTCCGGCGGGCGCTTCGCGGTGAAAAGGTCTGGCGGGCGCACCGGGAACATTTCTACCAGCAGGCGGTGAAACGCGGCCTCACCCATTCCCAGGTCGTTCTCCATATATTGTGGGTCGACATCATCCTGGTAATGTTGGCCGTCGCCGCGGCGAACGGCTGGGCGGCGGAGGCGCTTGCCGGCGCGTTGTTCATCGTTATGTGGCTGCTTTTTTATCTAGGGTCGGGAGGCAGACCCCAATCAACCCCGGGGGGCGGTCCTTGAACATCCTGTTCCTGACCGAAAACTTCCCTCCGGAAACCAACGCCGCCGCGACCCGGGTTTACGAGCGCGCGTGCTATTGGGTGAAGTGGGGACACCGGGTCACCGTCATCACCCAGGCTCCCAATTTTCCCGAAGGCCGCCTTTTGCAAGGCTACAAAAACCGCTGGCGGCAGGTGGAGGAAATTTCCGCAATCCGGGTCATCCGGGTCAAGACCTACATCGCCTCCAACCGCGGCGTCGTCCGCCGGACGCTGGATTTCCTGAGCTTCATGGTGACCGGGTTCTGGGCCGGGCTGTCGGGGCCGAAACCGGACGTCGTCGCCGCCACCTCGCCCCAGTTCTTCGCCGCCGTCGCCGGCACCCTGGTGGCGGCGGTCCGCCGGGTTCCCTTTGTTTTCGAGTTGGGAGACCTGTGGCCGGCTTCCATTGCCGCCGTCGGCGCCGTTAAATCCAGCCTGGCTCTGCGCCTGATCGAAAAGCTGGAGCTCAATCTCTACCGGCGGTCCGAAGCCGTTGTCGCGCTCACGGGGGCTTTCAAGGAAAATCTCGTGGGGCGCGGTATCGCGGCCGAAAAGATCGCCGTCGTTCCCAACGGCGTCGACACCTGGCGTTACGGTCCCGCCGACAAGGACAGGGCCTTGGCCCGCGCGTGGGACCTTGAGGGACGTTTCGTCGTTGGTTACGTCGGCACTCACGGCATGGCCCATGCGCTGACCAACGTGCTCGATGCCGCCGAAAGACTTAAACACCGGAACGCCGTTCGTTTCCTTCTTGCCGGCGCCGGAGCCGAACGGGACCGGCTGATCGCGGACGCCGAAAGGCGCGGTTTGGATAACGTCGTCTTCATGCCGATGCAGCCCAAAGACGCGATGGGGAAAGTCTGGAGCCTTTGCGACGTGGCGCTGGTGCACCTGAAGAACGCCCCCGTCTTTGCCGGCGTCATCCCGTCGAAGATCTTCGAGGCCATGGCCTCGGGCGTGCCGGTGCTGTTGGCGGCGCCGGAAGGGGAAGCCAGCCGCATCATCGCCGAAGACAGGGCCGGCCTGCATGTCCCCGCGGAGGACCCGGCGGCCCTGGCCGATGCGGTAACGGCGCTTGAAGGCGACCGCGTCCGGTGCAAGGCAATGGCCGAGAAGGGCCTTAAAGCCGCGCCCATTCACAGCCGCGAGCGCCAAGCCCATCATATGGCGCAGGTCCTGGAACTGGCCGCCGCCGGGCGGGGCTCGGAAGCGTCGTCGCCGGCGCCTGTGAAAACGGAGTCGCCGTGATGCGGGTCCTGGTCACCGGCGCCACCGGTTTCATCGGCCGCCATGTTTGCCAAGCCCTGTTGCTCGACGGGCATCAGGTTGCCGCCGTGGCCCGCCGCCCCGACCACCCGGACGTCCCGCCGGGAGCGTACTGTCACGTGGTTCACGATATCGGTCCAGAAACCGACTGGAGCCAAGTGCTTTCGGACGTCGATGTGGTGGTGCATCTTGCCGCCCGAGTCCACGTCATGAAGGAGCAAGCAGCCGACCCCTCCGCGGAATACTATCGCGTCAACGCCGACGGCACGGCGTGTCTGGCCAAGGCGGCGGCGGCGGCGGGCGTCCGGCGGTTCGTCTTTGTCAGCACCGTCAAGGTCATGGGCGAACGCACTGCCGCGCGGCCGTTCGTCGAAACCGACACCCCCGAACCCGAAGACGCCTACGGGCTGTCGAAATGGGCGGCGGAAAAAGCGTTGATGGAAGCCGCCGGTCCAGGGCGGCTGGAACCCGTCATTTTGCGCCCGCCTTTGGTTTACGGGCCCGGCGTCGGCGGGAACTTCCTGTCCCTGTTGAAGCTGTGCCAAAAAGCGTCGCCGCTGCCCCTGATGACCGTCAACAACCGCCGCAGTTTCCTCTACGTCGGCAATTTGGCCGATGCCGTCCTTCGATGCCTGAACCCCGGCAACAAGGCGGCGGGGCAGACTTATTTCGTCCGCGATGGCGAGGATCTGTCAACGTCGGCGCTGATTCGCCATGTCGCCCGGGCCCTGGGCCGTCCGGCACTGCTTTTTCCGGCGCCAAAAAGCTTTATCCGGCTGGCCGGGCTGTTGATGGGAAAATCCGAAGCCGTCCGCAGGATGCTTGACAGCCTGCAAATTGATGACGAAAAAATACGCCGCCAACTGGGATGGACGCCGCCCTGGGACGTGGTACAAGGACTGAAGGAAACGGCGGTCTGGTTTACATCGGGAAAAAGAGTATAACGGTGCCAACGTCCGATGAAATTCACCCATAAAATTTCTCCCCGCGGCCTCGTCGCCTACGCCCACGATATCGCCATGGCGGGGTTGTCGTTTGTTCTGGCGCTTTACCTCAGGCTCGGCGACGACACCACCCTTTACAAACCGGATCCGATGATTCAGGGGGGGATCATTTTCGTCGCCATTTCAGCCGTGGTTTTTTGGTTTTCCGGCCTTTACCGGGGGGTCTGGCGCTATGCCTCCATCAACGACCTTTTGGCCATCACCCGCGCCGTAACCATCGCCGTTTTTACGTTCTCGCTGGTGATGTTCTTGTGGACCCGGTTTCTGCATCTGCCCCGGTCCATTATTCTCATCGATTGGTTCGTGCTGATGGCGCTCTTGGGTGGACCCCGGTTCATATACCGCTTGGTCAAGGATCGGCGCTTCGATCTGGCGAATGAAAACCACAACGGCCAAAAGATCGCCGTTCTTCTGGTCGGCGCCGGAGACGGGGCCGAGCTTTTTATCCGCGCGCTCAGGCGATCCGAGGATTCCAATTACCGGGCCGTCGGTATCGTTTCCGACCGTCCCGACCGTATCGGAAAGCAAATCCACGGGATTGAGGTCATCGGTCCGGCGAGTGATATCGCCGGCACGGTCAAGAAATTGAAGGCTGCCGGGGTCCGACCGCAGCGCCTCGTTTTGACCAAGGATGACATGGACGGCGCCCGGGTGCGGTCGTTGCTGGATCAGGCCGATGCGCTGGGCCTGACCATGGCCCGGCTGCCGAGCCTGACCGATTTCAAGAGCGGTGTCTCGGATAAGATCGAGGTCAAGTCGGTGGCCGTCGAAGACCTGCTCGGCCGCCCGCAAACGGCCCTCGACCGCGGCGCCATGGCCGGCCTGATCGAGGGAAAGCGGGTGCTGGTGACGGGCGCCGGCGGCAGCATCGGCTCGGAACTTGTGCGTCAGATCTGCGATTTCAAGCCCGCTGAAATTGGGCTTCTGGATCATTCCGAACTGGCCCTTTACACCATCGACCGTGAAACGGCGCTGGGCTGGCCGGATATAAGGCGGCAATCGGTGATCGCCGACGTCTGCGACCGGGAACGCATCGCCCAGGTGTTCGACCGGTTGCGCCCCGAATTGGTGTTTCATGCCGCCGCCTTGAAGCATGTGCCTCTGGTCGAAATAAACGTCGTTGAAGGGGCGACCACCAACATCGCCGGGACCGTCAACGTCGCCGACATCTGTGTGGAAACCGGTGTTTCGGCTATGGTCCTGATTTCCACCGATAAAGCGGTCAACCCGACCAGCATCATGGGCGCGTCTAAGCGGATCGCCGAAAGCTATTGCCAGGCGCTCGACCTCAAGCGCGGCGACGGAAACGGTGCGCGCTTCATGACCGTGCGTTTCGGCAACGTGTTGGGGTCCACCGGCTCGGTGGTACCCTTGTTCCAGAAACAACTGGCCGAAGGCGGGCCGCTGACCGTCACTCACCCCGACATGACGCGGTATTTCATGACCGTTCGCGAAGCGGTGGAGTTGGTTCTTCAGGCCTCGGCCCTGGGCCACGGCGGCAACGGACGCCAGGACGGCAAGATCTTCGTCCTCGACATGGGCGAACCCATCCGCATCATGGACCTGGCGGAACAAATGATCCGGCTGGCCGGGCTCAAGCCCGGCAAGGACATCAGGATCGACATCACCGGAATCCGGCCCGGTGAAAAACTTTACGAAGAAGTCTTCCACGGCGCCGAGCCGCCGGTGGCGACCGAGTGCCCCGGCGTGCTGTTGGCGGCGCCCCGCGCCGGCAGCCTGGATGACCTGTCCCCGGCCCTGGATGAGCTGGCCCAGGCCTGCCGCGAGGACGATGAAGAGCGCGTTATCGCCATCATCCAAAAGTTGGTCCCAGAATTCCATGTCGAGAACGGCGCCGGGGCCAAGGCGGCGTCGGGCTAGGAAACCATGACCACGCCGATAAAACGCGCCCTGATTTCCGTTTCCGACAAGGCCGGGCTCGATGAATTGGGGAAATTCCTCACCGAGTGCGGCGTCGAGATTCTTTCCACCGGCGGCACGGCGAAGGCGCTTCGCGACGCCGGCCTCGCCGTCAAGGACGTTTCCGACGAAACCGGGTTCTCCGAGATCATGGACGGCCGGGTCAAGACCCTGCACCCGAAGATCCACGGCGGGCTGTTGGCCAGGCGCGACGACGCCGGGCACCAACAGGCGATGGAGAAAAACGCCATCGGCCCCATCGATTTGCTGGTGGTCAACCTGTATCCCTTCGAATCGACGGTTCAATCGGGCGCCGGTTTCGACGATTGCATCGAAAACATCGACATCGGCGGCCCGGCCTTGATCCGCGCCGCGGCCAAGAACCACGCTTTCGTCACCGTCGTCGTCGACCCCGCCGATTACCCCCGCCTGATCGACGAAATGAAGACAGGCAAGTGTGCGACGACGCCTGAATTCCGTGCTCAGCTGGCGGCCCGCGCCTTCGGGCGGACCGGCGTCTATGATGCCGCCATTTCGGGCTGGTTTTCGGCTGAATTGAATGAGCCCTTTCCGCCCCGTATCGCCTTCGGCGGCGAACGTCGGCAGGTCATGCGTTACGGCGAAAACCCGCACCAGGAAGCGGCCTTCTATGCCACCGGTGAAAACCGGCCCGGGGTCACCACCGCCGAGCAGGTCCAGGGCAAGGAATTGTCGTTCAACAACTTAGGCGACACCGACGCCGCCTTCGAGCTGGTGGCCGAGTTCACCGATCGCCCGGCGTGCGCCATTATCAAGCACACCAACCCGTGCGGAGTGGCCCTGGACGACACCTTGGCCAGGGCCTATGCGAAAGCGCTGGCCTGCGACACCGAAAGCGCCTTCGGCGGCATCATCGCCGTCAACCGGCGGCTCGACGCGGCGACGGCCGAAGAGATCGCCAAGCTGTTCTGCGAGGCCGTCATCGCGCCAGGCGCCGACGATGACGCGCTCAAGGCGCTGGCCAAAAAGAAGAACCTCCGCGTTCTGCTGACCGGCGGCATGCCCGACCCGGCGGCGCCGGGGACGACGATGCGCGGCCTTTCCGGTGGGTTCCTGTTGCAGGGCCGGGACAACGCCGTCACCGACGGCGAGCCCAAGGTGGTGACCAAGCGCCAACCGACGGAGGCCGAATTTAAGGACCTGCGCTTCGCATTTACTATCGCCAAGCACGTTAAATCCAACGCCATTGTCTACGCCAAGGGCCTAGCCACCGTCGGCGTCGGCGCCGGACAGATGAGCCGTGTTAATTCGTCGCGCATCGCCGCCTGGAAAGCCGAGGACGCGGTCCGGGTCGCCGGCCAACCCGAATCATGGGCCAAGGACTCGGTGGTGGCGTCCGACGCCTTTTTCCCGTTCGCCGATGGGCTCCTGGCGGCGGTCGAAGCTGGGGCGACGGCGGTGATCCAGCCGGGCGGCTCGATCCGCGACGAGGAAGTGATCAAGGCCGCCGACGACGCCGGCCTGGCGATGGTGTTCACCGGCATGCGCCACTTTCGCCATTAGGCGGCTTATCTCAGAGTTTCCCCGGCGCCTCGTCCAAACGCACGGCAATGCCTTCCGGGCCGCCGGAGACGGGGGGATCGACGAAGTTCAGTTCCTGGGTGCGGTCGTGGGTGGCGTATTTGACCGCGTAAAGTCGGTAAACGTCGGAATCGGGCATGAGGTTGACGGGGCGACGGCGGGGGGCGGTTAAAACTTCCGTTCCTGGATGGTGCCGTCGTCCATTCGTTTGAGCCGGATGTATTGGGCCAGGATGTGCATCAGGGACTGATGCGTGTCCTCGACAACACCGTAGTTGTCGCCTTCCACATGCAGGTTGACCGTCGCCAGCTTGGCCGACCGGCCGCCGTCGAAGCCGGTGAAGGCGATGACGTCGAGGCCCTTTTCCTTCGCCCATCGGGCGGCGCGGACGACGTTTTCCGAATCTCCGGACGACGAGATGGTCAATAGCACGTCGCCGTCCTCGGCCAGGGTCCGGAGTTGATAGACGAAAATATCGTCAAAGGAGATATCGTTGGCGATGGCGGTGATTATCTCCATATTGGTCGAAAGCGACACCACCTTCGGCTTCAGGTCGGTGTCCGTCTGCCCGCCCTTGGAATGATCGCACGCCAGGTGGTTCGAGATCGCCGCCGAGCCGCCGTTGCCGCAGGCGTAGATGGTCCCGCCCCTCTCATAGGCCGCGTCCAGGCACGTCAGGGCGGCCTCCAGCTTTTCCTGGTCGACGGATTGGGCGGCGGCCTTGGCCTGGTCAAAATAGGCAACCGCATAATCGGCGACGGAGGCGAATTTACTGTCTGGAAAGGTCATGGGCTGGATTGTCCGGTAAAACGGCCTTTGTTTCAACGCCGCACGTCGGGCACCGTCATCAACAGCGCAAACCCAACAACGAAAAATACCAGGATCGTCGCCATGCCGGCGCGCTGGCTTGCGAACGCCACCGTCACCCAGGCCAGCACCGCCGGCCCCAGGAACGCCGTCGCCTTGCCCGAAAGCGCGAACAGCCCGAACATCTCGGTCGTCATCTCCGGCGGCGCCAGGCGCGCCATCAACGACCGGCTGGCCGCCTGTGCCGGGCCGACGAAGATGCCGAGCGGCAAGGCGAAGGCCCAGAACAACGCCTTCCCCTCCACCAGGACCAGGACCAGTCCCAGACCGGCGAGCGCGGCGACGGCGATCATGATGGTGCGTTTCGGTCCGATCCAGTCATCGACCCAGGCGAAGGCCGCCGCGCCCAGCCCGGCGGTGACGTTGATGGCGATGCCGAACAGGATCAGCTCCGAGAAATCCATGCCGAAGGTGCCGGCGGCATAGATGCCGCCAAAGGCGAAAAGCGTGTTCAGCCCTTCGGCGTACATCATGTGGGCGATCAGATAGCGGACGATGTGGGCGTAGTCACGGACCCGGCGCAGCGTGTCGATGAGCGTTTCACGGCCGCGCCGGAAGGCTTCCTTGAGCCCGAGCCCGCGCGAAGGCGTGTCGGGGGTCCACAGGAACAGCGGCACCGCGAACACCGCCATCCACACCGCCACCAAGGGCCCCGTCGCGCGCAGGTGTTCGGCGCTGTCCTTGTCGAGACCGAAGACCGGTGACTCGGTCTGAACGAACGCCACCAGGGTCAGGGCCAAACACGCGAGGCCGCCGGCGTATCCCAGCCCCCAGCCCCAGCCCGAAAGCCGCCCGATGCGGTCCCTGCCGACCAAGTCCGGCAGCATGGCGTTATAAAAAACCATCCCCATCTCGAAGGCGAAATTGGCCAGCGCCGCCAGCGTCAACGCCATAACGACGAAGCCGGCGTCCGGCTGGGCCAGCCACAACAGCGCCGAAGCGCCGATACAAAGAATGGTAAAGACGAACAGCCAGGGCTTGCGCCGGCCGCCATGGTCGGCGACGGCGCCGAAAAAGGGGCTCAACAGGGCGACCGCCAGCCCGGACAGGCTGATGGCATAGCCCCACTGGGACGTGCCGGTGATCTTGTCGGTGGCGATGGCCTCGGTGAAGTAGGCGGAAAAGACGAAGGTGGTGATGACCGTCGGGAAAGCAGAGTTGGCCCAGTCATAGAGACACCAGCCGAAAAGCCCGAGGGCCGGGGTCTTTTGGCTTTCCCCGCCGCCGGCCACGGTCACGATCCCGTCACTGGTGGATAGAATCTAACATAGGGTTCCATCTGTTAGATTTTATCCACTAGCCGGGGCCTGCGTCCGTCATCGCCCTGAGCGAACGGCTGGCGACGGCGATCATGGAGATGTCGTTGATTTCCGTTGACCACAGTTCCGACAGCAGTCGTTCCGTCGGCACCACCGTGTCCTGGTTTTTCCTGATCCAGCCCCTAATGGCCTTGTCGCAATCCCTGTTGGAACCGGCGAAATCGAGAACCTGGTTGGCGAGCGCAAGCTGGTGGCCGTAGACCTCTTCGAGGAGCGCGGCGACGGCCAGTTGCTGCCAATGGCTGTCGGAATCCAGGTGATCGGCGGCGGCGCGAAGGCGGCCGAGATGGAAATGGGTGCCGATGGCGAAATACATCCGGGCCACGTGTTCGACGGAAAGCCGGCGCCGGTTGGCCAGGCGCACGATATCGCAGCCCGAATACAGGTTGACCAGATTGGCGACGCGACGCGCCAGCGTCTCGGGCACGCCATGGCTGATATAGGGCCGGGCGCGTTTCTTCATGTCGGTCAGGTAGTGTTTCGGCAACGCGCCCTTGAGGCCGTCGGCCAGCTTGGCGATGCCTTTCGAAAACTCGTCCACATGCCGGCCGAGGTCGAGCCCCCGCTTGCCGTTGCGCAGGAACCAAAGCGTCACCCATTCGATCAGGTGATTGGTGTCCAGGATCATCGCCGTCTGTGTCGCCGTCGGCACGCGGTTGTCCAGTTTCTCGATCGCCGACCAAATGTCGCGGAGCCTGAATACCTCGCGCGCGATGGTGTAGGCGCGGGCGATCTGTGCTGCGGATTTGCCGGTTTTTTCCATGAATTCGGGAATGAAGGTGTCGCCGACCCGGTTGACCAGGGAATTGGTCAGCCGGGTAGCGATGATTTCGCGGCGCAGCCGGTGCCGGCGGATGTCCTTTAGGTGCTTGGACCTCAAGGGGGTCGGGAAATAATCGACCAGGTCTTCCTCCATCCGGGGGTCGTCCGGCAGGTCGGAAGCCAACAGCTCGTCATAAAGCCAGATTTTCGAATACGACATCAGGATGGCGATTTCCGGACGGTTGAGGCCCAGTTTCGCCGCCTTGCGTTCGTCCACGGTCTCGTCGTCGGGCAGGAACTCCACGGCCCGGTTCAGCTTGTCGGCGCGCTCCAGCATCCGCATCAGGCGGACTTGGTTGTCCAGCGTCTGACTTCTCTTGGATTCGATTATAGTCATGGCCTGGGTCTGAAGGTAGTTGTGACACAGCACTAGGCTTCCGACCTCGTTGGTCATGGAAGCCAACAGCCTGTTGCGCTGGGCCGCCGAAAGACGGCCCTTGGCAACGACCGAATCGAGCAGAATCTTGATGTTGACCTCGTGGTCCGAGCAGTCGACCCCGGCCGAGTTGTCGATGGAATCGGTGTTCAGGCGCCCGCCCCGAAGCGCGTATTCGATGCGCCCCAATTGCGTCGACCCCAGGTTGGCGCCCTCGCCGACGACCTTGCAGCGAAGATCGGCGCCGTTGACGCGGATGGGATCGTTGGCGCGGTCGCCGACGTCGAGGTCGGATTCGGAAGACGCCTTGATGTAGGTGCCGATGCCGGCGAACCACAAAAGGTCGACTTGCGATTTCAGCATATAACTCAACAGCTCGTTCGGCGTCACCTGATCCTTGGGGACCTCGAAAAGGGCGCGTACTTCCGGAGACAAACGCAGGGACTTGGCGCTCCGTTCATAGACCGCGCCGCCGCGCGAAATCAGTTTTTTGTTGTAATCGGTCCAGGCCGAGCGCGGCAACCTGAACAGCCGCTTGCGTTCGGCCAGGCTCTTTGCCGGGTCGGGATCGGGATCGACGAAGATACGCATGTGATTGAAGGCGCCGACCAGCTTGATGTGCTTCGACAGCATCATGCCGTTGCCGAAAACGTCGCCGGACATATCGCCGACGCCGACGACGGTGAAGTCCTCATTTTGGATGTCGGTGCCGATTTCGCGGAAATGCCGCTTTATCGATTCCCAGGCGCCCTTGGCGGTAATGCCCATTTTCTTGTGGTCGTAGCCCTGGCTGCCGCCGGACGCGAAGGCGTCGCCGAGCCAATGGCCGTAATCTTCCGATACGCCGTTGGCGATGTCGGAAAACGTCGCCGTGCCCTTGTCGGCGGCGACCACCAGATAGGGGTCGTCGCCGTCCCGGCGGATGATGTTTCCGGGCGGTTTGACCCGGGTGCCGGCATAATTGTCGGTCAGGTCCAAGAGGCCTGAAATAAAGGTCTTGTAGCACTCGATGCCTTCGCCGAGAAAAGCGTCCCGGTCGCCGCCCTGGGGCGGGCGCTTGACGACGAAGCCGCCTTTCGACCCCACCGGCACGATGACCGTGTTCTTGACCTGTTGCGCCTTGGCTAGCCCCAGAACTTCGGTGCGGAAGTCTTCGCGCCGGTCCGACCACCGGAGCCCGCCCCGGGCGACCATGCCGAAACGCAGGTGCACGCCTTCGACGCGGGGGCTATAGACGAAAATTTCGCGAAGCGGCCGCGGCAGCGGAAGCTCGTCCAGGTTTTTGGAATCGAGCTTGAACGAAAGATAGGGCTTGGGCCCCCCATCGGCGGCGGTTTGAAAGAAGTTGGTGCGCAGGGTCGAGTCCACGGCATTGACGAAGCGGCGCAGAATGCGGTCTTCGTCGGCGCTGACGACGCCATCCAGATTCTTTTTCAGCCGCTGCCTGATCCGTTTCGCCTTGGCCTTCGCGCCATTGGCGCCGAGATCGAAAAGGGTCAGGAAAAGATCGACGATCTGGCTGGTAATGAGGCTGTTGCCGGCAAGGGTTTGTTCCATGTAGGCCTGGGAAAAGGCGATCCCGGCTTGCCGAAGGAATTTGGAATAGGCCCGCAAAATCACCACCTCGCGCCAGTTAAGCCCGACGCTGGGCACCAGGGCGTTGAAGCCGTCGTTTTCGGTTTCACCGTCCCAAACGCGGCGGAAGGAGTCTTTCAGGTTTTCACCGATGGCGTCCAGGTCGACGCTTGAGCCGTCCCGGGATTCCAACCCGAAATCGTGGATCAATATTTTCCGTTTTTCGCCGTCCCGGATGGTCGCCTCGTGTTCCAATTCAACCATCACCTTGAAGCCCATGTGCTCGAACAGCGGCAACACGTCCGACAACGGGATCGGCCGGTCCGGGTGAAAGGCCTTGAAGCGGATTTGCGTTTCCGGATCCTCGGGCAGCCGGTAGATATGAAGGCCGATGGCGCCGGTAGCCAGCACGTCTTCGATGATTTCGATGTCCTGGAGGGTCCGAGCGCCGTCGTGGCTTTCCCGGTAGCCGACATCGAAGGCGTCGGCATAACGGTGAAGCAGATCGAGGCCCTTTTCCTCGCCGTGGGCCTTTATCAGGGAGTCGCTTAGCCGGTCCGACCAGGACCGAGACGCCTGGATCAAGCGGGCTTCGATTTCGGCCGCGTCATAGGACGGGATCTTCCCCGGGGTCGTGCGGACAATCACGTGCAGCCGGGCCAGGGGCGAATCGCCGAGCTCGGCGTGGTGGGCGGCAACCTCGCCCTTGAAGGCGTCGCACAATATTTCCTGAAGGGTGCGCCGGAGCGCCATGCTATAGCGGTCCCGGGGCACGTAGATCAGGCACGACATGAAGCGTTCGAAACAGTCGCCGCGGATGAACAGCGCCACCCGCTGGCGGTCCTGCAGGTGCAGGATGCCAAGGCTGGTTTCGAACAGGCAATCATCCGAAATCTGGAACAATTCGTCGCGGGGAAAGGTTTCCAGAATGTGCATCAGCGCCTTGCTGTCGTGGCCGCCGGAAGGGAAGCGGGCCCGTTCCAACGTTTTTTCAAGCCGCCGGCGCAGCATGGGTATATCGCGGAGGCTGCGGCTGTAGGCAACGGACGTAAACAACCCGACGAAAAGGCGCTGACCGATGACGCGGCCCTTGGCGTCGAGCCGCTTGATGCCGATGGCGTCCATATGCACGGGCCGGTGAATGGTCGATTTTCGGTTGGTCTTAGTCACCAACAACAGGTCCGGGGATTCGATGAATTCCCTTACATCGCGGGACGCTGTTTTCAGTTCCCTGAATTCCTTGAAGACGATGAAATTCGGGTCGCGGAGGATGCCCAGGCCGGATTTCTTGTCGACGGCGACCGTGGTTTTTTTGCCGCGGCCCTTGTAGCGATATTCGCGGTATCCCAGCAAGGTGAACCGGTTGGCGTGAATCCAGCGCAGAAACGCCCTTATCTCTTCCGCCTCTTCCGGATGAACGCCTGTGGGCGTCGTTTCAAGCTCGGCAATCAGCGACGCTAATTTCTCGCGTATGGGGCGCCAGTCCTTGACCGCCACGCGCACGTCGCCCAAAACCTTCCGAATGCCGGTTTCGACCCCTTTCAGGCGGCGGCCGGAAAGGGGTGTAACCTGGAGATGCATGAACGATTCGGTGACCGAGTCGTCCGCCCTCTGGCCGCCTTTCAGGATATCGAGAAGCTTCCCCGTTTTGTTGCGCCGGACCTTCAGGATCGGGTGGATGACCAAGTGCACCCTCAGGTTCTGGCGGTTCAGTTCGGCGGTCACCGAATCGACCAGGAACGGCATGTCGTCGTTGACGATTTCGATGATCGTGCGCTCAGAGCGCCAGCCGTCCTTCCTGGGGTCGGGGTTGAACACCCGGATCAAGGGTTTCCCTTTGCCGCGGGCGGCGCCGAGTTTCCAATGCCCGTGGGATAGCCGGAACAGCGTCACCGGATCGCTTTCGCTGATATCCTGGGGCGGAACGTTGGCGTAATAGGCGCCGAGAAAGCATCCGAAACGGCTTTGGGCATTTTTACCCAGGCGCTTGCGGCTTTCCCGCGTGGCTTTCTTTAAAAGGCCGGCTTTTTGGCGTTCGGCGGCGCTCGGCATATTTTCCTCCACATGATGAGCGGGAGATCGCGGTAATATCCAAAAGGCTAGACCATTATTCAATTTTTTCAATGGTTTCGTGAATTTCCAAGAATAATCCTTTCACTGAGGTCTTGGGCAAACCGTCCTTGGGACGCTAAACTGTTGCCAATCAGGAGGATGTCTTAATGGCGGCCAAGGACGAAGTTCTCACGCCGGAAACGGCGACGGAGATGGCCCAGGCCAATTGGCTGTTCGAGCGCCTGCCCGAATGGGTGATGGACACCCTGTCGAGCGAACAAAAGGATGCCATCCACGAAGCCGTGGAAAATCCGCCGTGGAAGCGTCCGCCGGTCAATATCCGCTTCACGGTGCCTTTTTTTAAAATCAAGTTTTACATCACCGTCGTCGGCGGCGAGGAAAAGCGCAGCGCCGAGCGCCGGGCCCAGGAGCGCCACAAGTACCCGCTGCGCACTGTCGCCAACGTGTTTTTCTTTATCGGCCTGGGAACGCTGTTTTACATGCTGGCGGTGTTCTTGCTGGCCCTGCAAGCGGCGATCATCGAGTTCTAGTACTCACTTTCATAATTCCGTGATACGTAGGATCGCCTGTCGCGTTTCCTCGGCAGGAGGGGACGCGCGGGCGATGCGGGGACCCTGGGGGCACGGGGGTGTCCCCCGGAAACCCCGGCGGCGAAGGCAAGGCCGGAGAGAAAAACCACCCCGATCCCGCAATCCGATGACGGCTCCGAATGCGCCAAATCTCTTAATAAAGCTGGACCACTTTTAGGGGGTCAGGTCACCCTGAAAACGAGCGAAATGAAGAGGAAAGGTCTCGGGTGGCTTTCAGATCATTTTTGGTTACGCTTAATCCTCGGTGATGTTAATGATTCTCCGGAAACGGGTGAAATACGTCATTACGCCCAAGACAAAGCTCCCTACACCCCAAATAATTAGTATCATCATCGTTCCAATCCCAGTCCCTAGAGTTGCTCCCTCCGGTTCCGCTTGATTTGTCGTACCTGTGACTAACTGAGCTGGCTCAGTCATTGCGTCTACAAACCACCACGCCATCAACCCGTTAAAGCCCAAAAACAAAATAGCAACGGTCCATCCAAAGGGTCCGCGTTTTCGTCTCTCAACGACCGGTAGAACGCCAGACAAAGCACGGCCAGGTCTTTCCATACGTTATCGGTTCCTTATTTTTGATCAAAATTGTGAGCGTAGCCATTAGTAGGAGTCATAACATACGAACGTGCCCACATAGGTGGATACAATAGAGATTTCATTCTATGTTAGCCCGGTGACACCCTAGAGGGCATCTGATATGAGTTCCGAGCGAGGTGGAAACGCAAGATTGACCGACCGGTTTGTCCAGGGGGCGAAAGCTTCAGAGCTGGACAAGGCTGATGGAGAGGCCAGATCGGGGCACGAACGGTTGTTCGGCAAGTACGTCATCCCGCATATCGGCACCGTGTCGTTACAGCTCGAAGAGGCGCGTGTGAAAGCAATACAGAACCGAGAGTACTCAGCGTCAGTTTTAGTTATCTCCGCGGTGGCTAAGGTATATGGCCTCATCACAAAGTGGAAGAATGTGGCTTGCACGGGGATTAATGGATTGTCGAAACGGAATTAGTTAGCCGATATTTGCAACCGGCCCGTCAGTCACGGGCATATTCGTCGTGAAACCAGTGTTTGATACGGTTCTGGTCGTTGGCAACGACCGATTTCCATATTTCCGCAAAAAGATGTTTCTTGAGCAGAATGCTCGCTTTCTGCCGCATGAAGAAATACATCACCCGGCTCATGATGGGGCGGTTCTTGCGCGCCACCAACATGGACATGATTTTTTCCGTAACGTCATGACCATAAAGGGCAAAGACGTAGACCAGATAGAACAGATTGTTCATGTAGGTCTCGCCGAGCAACCCACCCGACGTCCCGTCAGCCTGGACGTTATAGGTTGCTCGGTAGACGTCGTTGAGGTCGTCCTTGATGATGCCGTCCTCGACTGCTTTATCGTATAGATCTGTCGCCGGATAGAAGGTTAGCGAGAATAAGTTCAAGAGGTAGGGCGTGGGGATTCTAGACAGAAATATAAGGGTTTCGCTCAAATCCTCTTCGGTCTCCCACGGGTTATTGACTATGATATCGTAGCGCGGCGTGATGTGGTCCCTAAATTCGTCGATGGTCTGGACCGCTTTTTCGACGTAATTGTTGGAGTGGTTGCGCAGGTAAAGCACCTTGGTGCTTTCGGCGGCGCTCTGTATACCCATCCTTAGTCCTGTCAATCCACCCTCGACTAGGCCACCGACTCATTAAATCGCAGCCATATTCGCAATGAAGCGAGTTTAACGGAAGCGAGATAGTTGTCGTCGCGCTTGTCATAGCGCGTGGCGAC
>NZAZ01000002.1 GCA_002686255.1 Rhodospirillaceae bacterium | reverse complement strand
TTGGCAATTGATGCATGGGTGTCCATGCAGGTCGGGTCATAATGCCCATCTCATTGGTTTTGGAAAGCCATTGGTCGCGCTCTTCCCGGCTGTCAGTTAACAGTGTATTCAACCAGTAATTAGAGTGTGTATGTCCAGGCTCTTTCAGGAACTGTACCCCGTAATCCTGTCCCCACTGCTGGTATTGCTCTGCAATTGTACGCTTTTGCTTCAGATATCTTGGCAGTGACTCCATCTGCGCAACACCCAATGCTGCATTGAGATTGGGGAGTCGATAATTGTAGCCAATTTCATCATGCACAAAGTCCCACTGATGAGGCACCTTTGCTGTGGTTGTAATATGTCTGGCACGCTTAGCCCTCTCTGGATCATTCGTCAGTATCATGCCACCACCACCCGTTGTAATAATCTTGTTACCGTTGAAGCTAATAGCTGCAATTTTTCCGATGGTTCCGGTATGTTGTCCCTTGTAGAAACTGCCCAATGACTCAGCTGCATCTTCGACCAATGCGATATTGTATTGGTTGCAAAGTTGGTTGAGTTGATCTAATTCAGCCGGAAATCCAAGGGTATGCATCGGAAGGCAGGCCACTATCCTACGGTTTGTTGTCATGTTCCAGCAGTTACCATCGTCACGCATCTCTGCATTTGTCTCAAGAAATGCTCGCAAGCTTTTATGGGAGAGCCCCAGTGTGTTTTGATCGACATCTACAAAGACAGGTGTTGCCTGACAGTATCGGATTGCATTGCAGGTTGCAATAAAGGTGAGTGACTGCGTAATCACCTCAGTCTCCGATTCAACTCCTACTAGGTTGAGTGCAATATGCAGTGCCGATGTGCCATTAACAGTTGCAATGGCGTATTTTGCACCTGTGAAATCTGAAACAACCTGTTCAAATCGATCGACATACTGCCCAACACTAGAGACAATGGTTGAGTCGATCGTATCTAGCAGATACCTCTTCTCGTTACCTTGAAAAAGCGGAGTATGAAGAGGGATGAGATCGTCGGTCTGATAGAGTTCACGCGCAAAGTGCACAAACTCGTTATACATTATAAATATCAGCCTTATACTTGCTGAGATGAACATCTGAAGTAAACCAGTTGATGGTTTTCTGCAGACCTTCTCGGATATCAACCTGTGGTTTGAAGCCTGTAAGCTTCTCAATTTTAGTATTATCACACCATAGGCGAAAAACTTCGGACTTTTCAGGTCGAATGCGTTGTTGATCAGTAACAAACTTCACATCACTATCCATGAGTACTTTAATGATATTAAGTGCGTCACCAACACTGATCTCAAAATTTGAGCCAATATTGATTGTCTGGCCAATTGTCTGATCAGATTCAGCTAATGCCAAGATGCCACGACAAGTATCTTCTACATAACTGAAATCGCGCGTTGGTGAGGGATCTCCTAACTTAATTTCCTTCATGCCATTAGCTATTTGAATGATGATTGAAGGTAAAACAGCGCGCGCTGACTGTCTTGGTCCATAGGTATTAAATGGTCTGGCGATGGTTACTGGCAACTCAAACGCATTGTAGAAGCTCATCGCCATTGCATCAGCAGCAATTTTGGTTGCACTGTAAGGCGACTGAGGTTGTAGGGGGTGTTCTTCATTAATCGGTACGTATTGTGCATTTCCATATACTTCACTAGTTGAGGTATGGATAACGCGAATTTTCCCATTTTCCCTGGCTGCCTGGCATATATTGAGCGTTCCTTTGATGTTGGTATCAACATAGCTATCAGGTGCTACATAGGAGTATGGGATGGCAATCAGTGCAGCGAGATGGAAAATGATATCGACATCTACAGTGATGTGTTTGCAGTAGTGAGGGTCGCGGATATCACCGGTCAGCACCTCTATCTGGTCTTTGCAGGCAACGTCTTCCAGCCAACCCCAGTTGTTAAAGGAGTTGTATTGGGATAGGGCTTTAACTTGATAGCCATTTCCTACCAACATCTCTGTTAGATGTGAGCCGATAAAACCGTCTGCTCCTGTTATCAATACATTCATGTTATATCTCACTAAATCATCATATGATTATGAGGTTATTTTATCATACTGATAAACACCAATAACTAATGATGATAAAATGTATCATCATCAATTATACATGGAGAAAACAGTGCGCTTAGATATATGGAAAACACTTGATTCATTCAACTTCCACAACTGCATTCAATGCACAGAAGTTCTTATCTCCAACGATTACAGAGTGAGCGAATGGATTATTGATATTGTACGACAACCTTATTTCTCATCTGATCCAATTAACTACCCTGTTAATCTTGGACGTGTAAGCGTTTCATCACTGGGATTTGAAAAACAGACGACCCTTGAACAGATCTATAATAATATGATTTCAGAAGGGCTTGAGCTGGTTCCCCCTGAGGTCGCTATTAATTGCAGATTTTACTATGATGAACAACCTGTTGGAGAATGGCTCCGGTTTGCCACCCCAATGGATGCGATGATTGACAGCGATGGTGTCCAACATCTGCCAAAACTTGGAAAAGCGCTTGGTCTATACTTTATTGAGACATACTGGTCTTATAAAGATGCTGTATTTCATCCACATAATGAGTTTGTTGTTGTAATCCCATGAAAAAACAAGGATTGCTTACACCTATTAAAATCAATGACAGGGTTATTGCCAATCGCGCTGTTGTTGCACCAATGTGCCAATATTCGGCTAATGAAGGTCTCCCTTCGCCATGGCATTTTGGCCATCTTCATCAACTCGCTATTTCCGGTGCAGGAATTCTCATGCTTGAATCGACAGCTGTCACAATGGCAGGGCGGATCACCTATCATGATTTGACAATATCCAGTGATGAGCATGTGGTAGCTCTGGCAAAACTTCTCGACCATCTGCGCTATGTCTCTGATATCACTGTTGGACTACAGATCTCCCACGCTGGTCGCAAAGGATCTGCTTATCCACCTTGGATAAAGAGCGGCCAATCATTGACGGAAGAGGATAAAGCGTGGCAAACCTACTCATCATCACCAATCGCTCGCACAGAGGGTTGGCCAATTCCTCAAGCATTTTCCCTATCTGAGCTGAAACAGCTCGCCGCTGACTTTAGTGTCGCTGCATCTCGTGCAAATAGAGCCGGTTTCGATGCGATTGAAGTCCATATGGCTCACGGTTATCTTCTCCATCAGTTCCTCTCGCCAATATCCAATCACAGGAGTGACAGATATGGTGGCACTCTGAGCAGTCGCTGTCTATTTCCACTTGAAGTTGCCGACAAAGTTCGCAAACAGTGGCCAAAAGAAAAAATCCTTGGTGCCCGGCTTACTGGGAATGACTGGCTGGATAATGGTTGGACCATTGATGACTGTATCTTCCTATCTCAGCGACTCAAAGAGATCGGGTTTGATTATGTCTGTATCTCCAGTGGTGGAATATTGCCAAAAACAAACCTTAAGTTCACTCCAGGCTACCAGATTCATTTAGCAAAAGCAGTCAAGGATGCAACTAGTTTGGTTACCCGAACTGCGGGAATGATAACAACTCCTAAACAAGCGGATGAGATAATCAAATCAGGAGATGCAGATCTGGTTGCAATTGGCAGAGAGTTTGTCAGAAATCCCTATTTTATGAATCATGCTGAAAGAGAACTTGGCGGAACACCTAAGGTACCTCCTCAATATGAACGAATTCTTAGCTCTTCATAACCAGCAGAATCATTTGATCCTATAATCTCATTTAAAAATAGAGATTATCAAAATTTTTTAACTTAGTGGCCCCATGCTTTTGCATGGTTATACCCATGCAACGTCCCCGTTACATTGCAATTTCTACATGGTTCCATCTTGCGATTACCTTCTCCCAAGTGACGTCGATAACGATTCATCAACTTGCCTGTCCAGACTTCCATAAGGGAATCACTATGTATGTTTCCAAAACGAACCCGTTTATTCCAGTCCTGAACACAGACCAATACATCACCATTCCAATCAATTTGCATCGCATAATGAGGGTAATAACATGGTTTTTTTTCATCCACCACATCCTGCTTTCCGGTATCGACTGTTCCTGCTCTATTAGTCAATTTTAGTCCGAAGTCACTCTCCTCTGAGTACCAACGATTGCGAAGCAGATATTGGTTTTTGCCAATTCCTGCCTTATCAAAAAGATTGTGCATCTCTTCTACTTGGTGTTCACCGTCATAAAGGCTCACCAGCATAAACCCTAGCCCTGCACTAAAAAGCTCATTTATGAAAGTGACTGTAAGCGGATCACCATTAGTCACTATCTCAGTATGTATTTCGTTACCGAATGCAGCCACAAAACCGACTATCTCCGGGTGGAGAAGTGGCTCTCCATGGCCGCAAATAATCAAACCCCCACTATAATTGAGCTCTTTAAGTTCGTCTGCGATTTTTTTTGCAAGCATGAGAGGCATGTGTAGATTCTGATTGGGGTAGTTAGTTGAATCATGACGGGGACAAAAGATACAGGTACGATTGCAGAGTTCAGTAGGATTTAGATCAATCCAGCTGAATAACGGAACAGAGCTGACATGTTCTACATTGTCAACAAATTCAGACTTTCGCTTGATGTTGTTTAATATCTCCTTCCCAACTCCTTCAACTGTCTCCCCAAGTTGGTGTATGTTTGCTTCGTTACTCATAGTTTTATCTCATTATTGATAGAGTGAATTAAAAGCCATCACTCAAACAATACCTTGATGTCTTCATGAATTTAGCCTGAATGAATTGATCTTGTTATGCGGTAATAAACTTTATTGCGGTTTGATTGGTCACTGGCTCAAACATATATGATCTCGCCTCTCCAGCCAGTTTTAGTATATTTGAATCGTGATTACTCATCTCTACAAATTCGGGGACTAATTGCACTAATGAGTCTACATCTGTAGCAATTGACCACATAGTATCTGGTACCCCCTCTGGCATCAAACCTGATACACCGCCCTGTGGGACCACAAAGATAGTTGGAAGACCTATTGATACGGCCTCCATACCCACTGTTGAGAATTCTGTGCCGATTACGAGTGTGGCAACAGAGAACTCTTCCTTAAGTGACCTACTGGCATTAATAGCCCATTTTTTCCATGAATCATCTTTCAAAAAGATGCTTGAAAGTGGTGCACGAGGGTGTTTCTTTATCTTATATTCTATTTCAGTCATCTCTTTTGATGCTTCTGAAACAAGCTCAAGTACTTTACGACATATTGTCACCTCTCCTGTAAGCGCAATTATTACTATTGGTTTTGTATTAGGATTTTTATGAGATGCAATAAAGTCCCAGACCCATTTAAATCGAAATGCAGGAGCAACTGTGACATTAAGATCAGGGCAGAATTCGCGAAGTGGTTTGATAAAAGCTGAGCCCATGACAGCGATAGTCTGAGGTATGACTCCTGCTCGTTGCTCAGCAGTGGTTGGTTTGGTACTGATGGCTGAAGAGGAGAAACCCTGATAACCCAAGGTTGTTGCCTTTGGAAGGAAGAGCCTGAACCCTGCACTCCATCCTCTGTCAATGCCCTGGTTTTCAAACCAGTCGATTGCTTTAACTACATTACACTCTAACAGAGAGAGTCGCTTAACGAATCGATAGTTAAGAAGCCCTCGAAGAGCCCCATTCAGTGCAGATGCAGAGGAAAGTTCTCGCCTGATGAGTGGGGTTATTTCGAAACCAGAAAAATCGACTCTGGAAATATTAATTTTGTTACGACGATACCAATGACCTGCTGCCCACAAAAGATCGGTCAATTTAATCAATTGGTCTTTCAGGATGAAACGCTCTGGATGTTGTTTTATATCTATGGTTGCCTTATATATTTGATTAAGTGTCATTTCAGAGAACTGAGGAATAAAACGCACTTTATTTTTATCCTGCTGTGAAAGTAGTTCCCAAAGACCGGAATAATATCGATCTTCCAATACAAACCCAGGAATAGCAAATGTGTCGATTACGATCAGGTCTTTATTGGGATCAAGGTTGGGAGTGTAATCCAGACTTCCTAATTTTGCGGTGAGCCACTCACTGAATATTCGAAAGTGAGTTCGCAGTGGAGAGAGTAGTGTACGAATGCTTTTTATCATCCGTGTCATTAATGGGGTACTCCAGATTATCTGTATTTTCTTTTGATTATTGTTTGTATATATATTGAGGATAGCAAACATGGTGGGATCATCGATGACAATTGAGTCTCCATCCTTGATCTCATGATTATAGTTTTTGAGCATGACCAGAGTAACAATGTCATGAAACAGTCGACTACTGTACTGGTCGCGCATTGATGCCGATGCAAGCCATCCATCAAGAGAGTCATCCCATGATGACGACACATCATCAATCAATGAACAGAAATCCTTTCGAAGATTTAAGGAAATCTCTCTATAGAATAGTTCCCACTTTGAAGGCAACTGTGCATGCCATGAGAGATCAATGTAAACATAATCGCTCATCTATTGAGCTTCATTATTATCCAGACATCGATGTGTCGCAAAATGATAAGAAACCTGGACTATCGACGAAGCAGCCCCCCATATATTCGACTCCTAATTTGGAGAGGCATCAACCGCACAGGAAGTCGTGTCGTAAAAAAAACAATGCTTTGTAGTAGAGTGTGAAATCCCATCTTCCGGAATGCTTTCATCAGAGTAAACTCTCTTTTGATGTATGTCCACCCACCCCGACGGAAGAAATAATCAGAATCGGCGATTGCGTCTACAAGGATATCAGGAAGGTTTGCAATTATGTGGCCTCTCATAATGACTCGTGCCCAGAGATGATAATCTTCAAACCACGGATAATTTTTATAACCACCAGCATCCTTAATTACATTTTTTCTCATAATTACAGTCTGGTGGTTCAATGGATTTCTGTAATTGGAGTATCTTTGGATTGATAACCAATCTTCAGGCATTCTTCTAACTACATGCGTTGTTATATTATTATGTTTATAAGTCTCTCTAAGTGCGCCGCCAAGTACTGCAATTTGAGGATTGTCATCCATATATTTTACTTGTAACTCAAAACGGTGAGGCAGCGAGACGTCATCACTATCAACCCTTGCAATGAGTTGCTCTTTACACTCATGAATACCGTCATTGAGCGCCGGACCCAATCCTCGATTAACACTGTATTTTACAATCTTTATTGGAAGTTTTATATCAAAATCATTGAGAATTGTTTCTACCTCTTTGGTGACTGGGCCATCCAAAAGTACCACAACCTCTGATGCTTGAAGTGTTTGGGAGAGAAGACTTTGCAAACACTCGGTCAACTCTTCCGATTTAGTCCCTGAGTAGAGGGAGATGAGTACAGATAATTTACTCAATTAATCTGGACCAAAAAGACATTCCTGCAATTGATTGCCGATTGAACTGCAGTCAAAATATAAATTAGATTTGTGATTAGAGTGTTTTGTTTTCGGTTTCTGATTTTGCAATAGAAGGTATCCCATAGAAATCGATTCTACACAGTTGCCATCAACAGATATTCCGAACTCACCAGCTATCTCCTCACATACTGTCCCCTTGCTGATTAATATTTTTTTATTAAATGCAATAGACTCAAGAACAGGAATGCCAAAACCTTCATAGAGCGATGGGAAGACAATCCTGGATGAATACTTGATACACGACTTGTATTTTTCATCACTGACATACCCAGCAATTGTTATTCGATCGAGAATGTTTTTATTGAATTTTTTTACATTTAGGTCTATAAGAGAAGTAGAAAATGGACCAACTAGAATAAGCTCATATGGGGTGCCTGTAAGTTCACAGTATTTGACATATCCCTCCAGAGCTCTTTGAATATTTTTATTAGCACGATCTGAGCCCAGCAATAGAAAATATTGTTTATTTAAATTTAATTTGACATGATTCAGAATAGAATCTCTATCTATAGGATATTCTGTATTTAGATCTTCAAGTGAAAGGCAATTTGGTAAGACTGTGATGATTTCGGGATTGACAGATAGTAGATTAATAATTCTTTTCTTTGATAATTGAGAGACTGTTATTATGTGATCGGTAGACAGCAGTTGAATTCTTATGAGTAGATAAAACAGATATTTTAATAAAACCGAACCATTATAGGATTTGTCCAGAAACCAGAGATCGTGGATGATCACAAAACTCTTTTGTTCACGTTTTCCAAATAGAGGACCGAAGTTATTTATAGAAAGTATTCTATCAAGGGTGAACATCCTGAGAGAGAGTATTATCATCTCCAATGGGATTCTTAGTACAGTTGAGTTTACGGACCATTGAGAGAGTGTTGTTAAAGGATTATTAGAAGTGAATTTTACACCCAAGGTCTTTGTTAGTGTTGCCTTACTTCTTAGTGCAATAAGAAAGGTTTGATTCTTTTGTGCTTTTAGTAATCCAACAACGTTTCGTATATATTTTTCTACCCCGGTGTGTTGATTTACTCTTAACGAGATAAGATTAATACCAATCTTCATAGCACAAATTACAAATTGATTTTAAGTCATCTGATTTAATCGTGAGTATGAGTATAGTGTTAAATATAATTAACATATTTTTAATACTTAATAAGTCTTTATTACTTTTAGTTGTAGCAAAGTAAAGCAAGATAAAGTATTACTAAATTAATTTTTTAATAACTTTTCTAATCTGTTTTGTATAGATTTAATAATATCTGATTCAGGACTAAATTCACAGTAGTCAGATCGTATTTTATTAATAAATTCAGATCGAATTGTGTTTGATAATGTAATTATTTCATCAGCTTTTTTTTCAAAGTCTAAATAAGTCGAGTTGGCGATGGTTGAAAATTGATTAAATTCTTCTCTATCAAAGTAAAGTACGTTATTATTATACGTTTCCTCATGTAGGATAAATTGATTCCAACAAAGAAGTGTAGGAACACCCATTGCAAGACTTTCGACGAGAAGGGAGGAGTTGCATCCGATGACAATTCGTGAATTGATTATTGCTCGATAACTTGCCAAATAATCATCAACCCTTGAAGTGCAATTGAAAGGTGTTTTGAGTAGGTTTCTGTACATTTGTTCTTCAGCAATTCTTGTTGACGGAGTAATTGAGTTCAATGCTATCACAAGAGACATTTTTCTCAATAGTGCAAACTTTGCTACCCATTGAACAAGATGTGAGCTTAGAAAAATTGGCTCTGCTCGATCACTGCGGTATTGTGAAACAAATAATACTTGATTTTTAATATTCTCATCTTGAGATTTTTTATATAAAATCATAGATGATTTTATATTTCCTACACCATAATATTCATTTCCAATATAGTTCCTAGGTTTATTGCGAGGATATCCAAACAGGACATCATAGGGAGGAAGAAGATCGAGTTCGTTAGCATCTCTTATTCCATTTTGTATCATAACTATTCTTACATAACCTGCATCATGAAGTCCTTTGCACCAACTGTTGTTGTCAATCATTGTTACAATAACTGATGATTTAAGAGCTCGTGAAACAGCAAGGATATAAGATCCTTTTAGATTAATTCTCTTTAAAATAACTAGATGTATTTGAAACAAAAAAAATGTGATAATTGAATGATTTAATAATCGTACATTCGATCTTAATGGCAATACTTTATAAGAATACTTTGCTTTTATGCATGGCTTGACGACATCACTTCCCGATTCATCTACTATCAAATAATCAAATGTTTTAGTTCTTGAAACCCATTTATATTTTTTTTTAATGAATCGCATGGGCAGTTTAAGAATTTTGTTTATTAATGTACCACTCATTTTTTATACGCGTATTATTAAACGATTAACTTATCACATGCTTTAACACAATTCTTTGTGAAGTTTTTCAAATACAGGAATCTCTTCACTCATTTTTGATTTTATGTAATCGTAGATATATTTGTCGTAAGCTGATTTAACAGGTGAGGGCCAATCCGGTATTGATTTCTCATATATAATATCCGTTGAATCAATTATATCCACCTTCAGAAAATCTGAAAGACCTTTTGTTTTTTTATACAATATCGTTTTTTTTAACTCTGGTGTTATTATAAAAATCAATGGCTTGTATAGAAGCACTGCCCATTGAATTGCTGTACTTGAGCTAGAAATAATCAATCTTGACTGCTTAATTTTAGAGATAGTATCTCCAGTAATCACATCGAATTTTGAAAAAAGCTGCTCTGTTACCCGCCTAGACCCTTTTGGATGACTTGCAATAGACATCTGTTCTCCAAATTCTTTTTCAAGAATTGTCAAACTCTGACAAATCGGATCATAGGTGCCTTCAACAGTAATTGGTGCCCCATGAGGATTAAGAAACCGATCAGGGTGTGTAGTAAAAGCCTGATCCAGAAACAGCACACCAGTCTCTTCAGTTTCCCTAGATTCAGAGCTAGGCTCTTCAGGGTACCGGCACTTTTCATAATCAAACGAGTGGCTATGAATTACACGTACACTGCCAGAATTTGAAAATAGATAAGGGTTATCTTTAAGAAATGCATCTCCTGAAATTATACATAGATCAAGTCTCTCTTTAACCTTGCATTTTATTATCCTGGCGAGATGAAGAAGGTGCTCTTTTAACTTTAACAACCCCTTCGTTGATTCGCTATCCTTAAAAATCGGAAGTCCGCCTGGACTAAGAAAACCTCTATCAAATCCAGCTTTCCTGAATATTTTCCAAATTACTGCTTTACTGCCAATTGGAGTAAAGAGAAAAATAACCAAAACTGATTTCGATTCAATGTTTTGAAGTGTGGACTTGAGATCGTTAAAATTCTTTATCTTTAATAACCATTGTTCCTCAACAAGGTCATCCCAATGTTTGTTGTATTCTCTCCACTCTTCTGATAATTGGCTGACATCAATGAGTTTGCTTATTTTCCCTGCTGAGTTGAATCTGTAAACTAGTTGACTGATCACATCACGGTGAGTAAATGGGTGACCTGAACAGAAGTAGATCTCTTCGTATTTTTTTCTTTGATGCCCTATCCTCTCTATCTCTTCTTTAATCACCATATACGCCACGGTGGGTCGCCACTGTCCCACAAGTCATTAAGATAGTTAACATCCCGCAGTGTATCCATACACTGCCAGAAACCTTCATGACAATATGCA
Organism: Rhodospirillaceae bacterium; assembly: GCA_002686255.1. Taxonomy (GTDB): domain Bacteria; phylum Pseudomonadota; class Alphaproteobacteria; order Rhodospirillales; family Casp-alpha2; genus Casp-alpha2. The sequence goes on along the minus strand of NZAZ01000002.1, from coordinate 9,854 downwards.
GAGAGCTGCCGGTTTACACTTAACTGTTCAAGTGGTTCACGCTCAAACATGGCCTCATCACCCTCGATCAGGTCGAATACCGATGGCTCAAGGACCATAAATCCGCCATTGATCCAACTCATACGAAAATCCGGTTTCTCCATAAAGCGCACAACGCTATTGCCCTCAAGCTCGAGCTCACCATAGTGTGCCTTAGGGTGGACGGCAGTTATTGTTGCCTTTGTGTTTGAATTGTTATGGAACTCTACTAATTCACCTATGTGGATATCGGAAATGCCATCACCATAAGTTAGCATGAATGTATCGTCGAGATGCTCGCGAAGTCTACGAATGCGCCCTCCTGTCATTGTATTTTCGCCGGTATCAACCAGGGTAACTTTCCAACTCTCCTCAAGAACATCATTATGGTAATCAACATGACCTGTCGACAAGTTAACTGTGCAATCCGATTGACGAGCCTTGTAATTGAGAAAGTAGTCCTTAATGGCATCACCCTTATATCCAAGGGCTATGATGAAATCATCAAAACCATGGTATGAGTAGAGCTTCATGATGTGCCACAACATGGGACGGCCACCAATCTCTACCATTGGTTTAGGAATCAACCCTGTTCGTTCCGAAAGACGCGTACCAAAACCACCGGCCAAAAGCACTACTTTCACTGCAAACTCTCCCCAAGGTAGTCAAAAAGTCGATTAATCCCCTCTTCAAAGTTGATTTGTGGTGTTATCCCTGATTCTATGGCAGCTGTTATATCGTATGTAAAATCCATCTCTTGGCGGATTGATTTATCTGCTGTAGTTAAAACACTCCCATCCTTGAGTATCACTGGCACCTCCCTCCCAATTCGATCCCGGTTAATACGGGAGACCTCTAATGCCAATTCCAGAATGCTGTATGTTCTTCCACCCCCTATATTGAATATTTCTGATTCCCTGTGACCGGAAAACTTGAGAAGTTTGGAAATGGCCATCACTGCATCATCAATATAGATAAAATCCCGTTGCGGCGTTCCATCTGAGAGAAGATGGATTTCTCCAAATTCAATCGCCTGTTTGCAGAGATCATTCAAGACAAGAGACCAACATGAGGGGCTCTCTCCAACTGGAGGGCCATAGCTATTTGAAAGACGGATAATGAGAGGATCCAGTTTCGATCTCCTGCCATAATGTTTCAACACCTCCTCAGCCATAAGATGAGTTAAACCATAACGGTTTTGTGGCTGAGGTCTTCTTGTTTCCGAAATATTTCCTTTTAGCTGGCCATATACGTGCATTGTAGATAAGTAGATAAAGCGAACGGGATGATCAGTCCTGCTCAGGAGATCAACCAACTTCCACAGAGCGGTGACGTTGACCTCGAGTGCTTTTTCTATCTCTCTCTCACTTTCCGCCTGATCGAGTGAAACGCAATAGACCACTGCATCAGGGGAGGATCCTGCCATCTTATCCAATACAGTATGTTCCGTGACATCACCTCTCTTATAGGAAAATGTATTTGTGGAGATCGGATCGATAAAATCAATGGCACTTCTTCCCCATCCGATGACAGATGTCCCTTGCTCTGTTAATTGACGACAGAGGTTGGCCCCGATATAACCTGAAGCACCTGCAACCAGTACAGTTCTAGTCATTCCAATCAAATGCCATCTGTTCCAGATCCAGGCGTTCAACATCTTCTGGATTGTGTGGCCGATCCATGATATTGAGCACAACACTCTGACGGTCTGAGATTCCTTGAAACGCCATCCAGACCTCCGGTTCAATGGAAAGACGACCATAGTCTGCTTGATCAGAGAGCATGAACTCCTCGAACCGTTCTCCATCCAGAGTTGTTACAAAATGAACGGCCCCCACTGGAACTATCAAATTAAGTGTTGATTTCTTATGAAGCCGCCAACTTTTTATAAAATTTGGTTGAATTAATGAAAAATAGGCCTCTCCAAAAGCATTGAACTCTGGATCTGACGCTTTCAGTGCATGCAGTACATCTCCTCCATCAACTGCTATCCGTTTAAGTGGCGTAAAAACAACTTTTGATTGGGTATTCAATTAGCCCAGACCCTCCCTCTCTCTTTTGCCAGCTTACAGTATTCATCGATCTGACTCCCGGAGAATGATCGAACCTCTCCAGATTCTGTATAGAATTTTTGATACCACCGTGATGTTCTCTCGAGCGCTTCATCCAGAGTGAGAACTGGCAGCCAGTCAAGTTTATGCTGCGCCTTGTCACAGGAGAGCTTTAGAAGACCTGCCTCATGAAATGAGCCACCGAGTCGTTGATCAACAATATTGAACTTCAAACCTTCAAGTGATGCAGAAAATCTTTCGACAACCTCTCCGACGGTCGCAACATCTTCACTATGTGGACCAAAATTAAAAGGCTCCCCGTGGAGATCAGGATCAGAGGCAGCCAGCGCCGCAAGATTAAGGTAGCCGCTCAACGGTTCGAGGACATGCTGCCAGGGTCGGGTTGAGTGAGGACTGCGAATTTCAAGTGTGTTTCCTCCCGACCAGGCTCGAACAATATCTGGTACCAATCGTCCTTGTGCCCAGTCACCTCCCCCTATCACATTCCCTGCTATTCCGATCACAAGCTTAATATTACTGTCGGATTCGGACAGAAAAGAGTGGAAATACCCATGAATGACCAATTCTGCCGCGCCTTTTGATGCGCTGTAGGGATCTTTCCCCCCCAATCGATCTGTTTCACGGTAGCCGTTGACGGTTTCCACATTTTCATACGCTTTATCACTGGTAACAAGCAATGCGGTAACTGGGGTATTAAGAGATCTCAAAGATTCCAATACGTTTAGGGTGCCAAGTGTATTGGTTTCAAACGTGAGGACAGGATCATTATACGAAGGCCCAACAAGTGCTTGTGCTGCAAGGTGAAAGACAAAATCGGGCTCAGTTGCTTTAAACAAGCTACACAGCTCCTCTCGATTACGGATATCGATGGTCTTTGACTCGCACAGTTCATTAAGATTTATAGATTCATAGTGCGAGGGTTCGGTGGGTAGGCCCAATGAGCCTCCCACTACCTCAGCACCTAACCGGGTCAACCAGAGTGTTAACCATGAACCTTTAAAGCCGGTATGGCCGAGAACAATAATTTTTTTATTATTAAAGATATTATTGAAATAATTCATGTTATGGCAAGTGCCAATATGCCAATCAATACAAGCAGTACGATGTTGTTGGATGATTCTTCACTTTAGTCATAATAACAATACTGAAATCTTGGCTCGGTCTAGAGCAAGATTGAAGGAAAAGCAAATTGAAAGCTTTCAGATGCCAGACTTGGTAAGAACAACTCTTATTGTCTTGAACATAATCAAGAGATCAAATGTTATTGTAAAATGTTTTAAGTAGTAAAGATCATAGTCGAGTTTTTTTCGGGCATCTTCCCTGGTTGATCCATAGGGAAACATCACTTGAGCCCAGCCCGTAAGGCCTGGTTTAACCATCAAACGAAGATCGTAATAGGGAATCAATTGTTCGAGTTCATTCACAAATTCTTTTCTTTCAGGGCGAGGCCCAACGATACTCATATCTCCTTTCAGGATATTCCATAGTTGAGGAATTTCATCAGCTCTTGTCCTTCGGAGAATTCTTCCAATTTTTGTCACTCTCGGATCATCAGGTGAAGACCATTGAGCGCCCTCTGTTTCGGCATTTTCGATCATCGTTCGAATCTTGTATAAGTAAAACTCAACTCCATTTAATCCCACTCTTTTTTGTTTATATATTACTGTTCCTGGTTGATTATAATGAGCAAGCAGAAAAATCAAACCTCCAAAGGGCAATAGAATTAAAATTGCAAATAGTGAGACAACCAAATCAATAATTCGCTTTACTTTGTTATGGGTTCCCTTATACAACAAATCATATCCTTCTGAAGTCGTAATTTGGTGCGGACCTACATTTAAAACTGGAATTCGTTTATAAAAGAACTCAAAATAGCTTGCTAAATCAAATATGGTGATGCCTTTCAACCTCAGTGACATTAATTGTGAAATCAGATGGTATGGGAGCTCTTCTATTTTTTCGATTATTATCCCTGTAACCATTGATGAATATATCTCCTTATTATCAAGATATATTTCCACTAAGTGGTCATTTATTGTTAACTCAAGATCGTTTATTTTATTGTCATCTACAGGAAGGTTAATTAAATTATGATCCCTTGCCTCATTCATTGATTTGTCTTCAAACAGTATCTCTTCCGCTTTGCTTCCAATGACCAGCCACTTTTCCGGCTGTTTTGTCTTGTCTACAACAAGATAGGAGATATATCTTATGATTGATGACCACAGGGCAAATAACAAGAGAACATACACCAGATTACCCCGCCAGAGTATTGAGTATAGATCTGTCAATTTCGTCAGATATAATAAAGATGCTATGATAGAACTCGTGATTAGTACCGATAGCAGTGAACCTGAAGCCATCTGAAAAGCTGTTTTGTTTCTGTTAAAGGAGTAGAGATCTCCCACTGCGAGGCCTGTAATTGTTACTGCAATAATTCCTACAATAATCATGGCTCCCGTAAATGAGTAGTCCAACGGACGATACCCCAGATTAACGTAGTGCACGATCTCTACTAGAAGATAGAGTGATACCACATCCTGGATAAAGAGTATTTTTCCATAGATTGGAATTTGTCCTGGACTACTAGGCATATGGCACAACCAGCATATTCGTCAACTCCAGCACTGTCCCCTACCCTCACATCGCGGACAAGTAAAAATTACAATGAATTCGAACCCGATAATTGGCATCGGCCTGGCACGCTGAATAACTAACTCTCTTCGACCACCCCAAATCATTCAGTTCATCCCCAATATTGTTAACTTCTGCCGCTCTATCCTTTTGCATTCATACATTCACGAATCTCTCGTTTCTGGACTATAACCACATCACATTCGAAGAATATCCACTGCAATATTGATCTTCTCAAAGGCTTTTTCCTGACTTCCCCATTGATTGCAGACAATTTTGACTATAATACAACAGGAACGCTGTTTATTTCTTACTACTCTACCGGGAGATCAAAAACTGGGTCATTAGTCAAAGAGATATATTGATTGAGTAACTTATTCCATATTTTGCAAATTCGTTCTTCTGAAAAATGTTCTGAGCGCTTTCTCGACTCTCTACTCATCTGCTTCCTTAGAGTTGGATCTCGCATTAATTTTATCAATTTTCTTGCCAGCTCTGACTCATTACCTGGCGAAACAAGATAACCTGTTCTGCCATCAAGAATGATCTCCTCAGGTCCTGTTGGGCAATTATAAGATACAGTTGGTATGCCACAGGTCTGGGCTTCTAACAAGACCATTGGAAATCCTTCAAAATGAGATGTCATCGCATAGATGCTTGATGAGAGATAATGATTTATGATTTCGCTTGTGGGAGGATGAATTGTAACCGAATGCTCAAGGCCCAGCTTAGAGATTTGTGACTGGAGCTTGTCTCTTAGACCACCTTCTCCGACAATTGAGAGAGACCATTCGGGACATTCTTTAACAATATGTGAAAAAACAGTGATCAGTTTATCGAATCCCTTCACAGGATCCAAACGACCAATGCTTAAGATCTGATGACTCTCCATATCTGCCATAGTATCGGTTGAGAAAGGTCTAGCATTCGGGATTACTACCCGATTGCGATTCAGAACCTTTCCCCGGTCTAAATCTCTTTCTGTTAAAAATACGACTCCGTCTAGCCCTGGATAGGATAATCTTCGTAACAATGACCAGTACCATGACGGAGCTGTCAATGAAATATGTTCACAAGCAATTCGAACTGAACATGACCTCCTGACAAAACGCAACAAAATGGATGGGTAAGTTCCAATACCCAAAATAACATCTGTTGATTCATCACCAATGCTTGTTCTCACTTGTATTATTGATCGTATTTTTGAAAAAAATTTATTGAATATCCCTTTTTTATGCAGATCAATATCAAGCGATTCAACAGAAACAGTGGGGTGCGGTGGATATGGTAACTCATTCTCCAAAGGCTGAATTGAGATGATTGTTGTTTCAAAACCAAAATGAGTGTGTAGTGCATTTGCAAGATTTACCGTTACGCGCTCTCCTCCTCCGCGTAGATTTAAATCTGCAATGAGAAATGTTATTTTATTTGTCATTCAGGATGTTCTGCGTAAATATGATTCCATCCTCTGTGAGATTCGATAGAACATGTATCGAATGGGCTCCAGAGGACTTTTCATCACTGCTTGAAATAGTTCAGATAACATTTCCCTGTAGTTATTACTTCTGATCTCAGTCATTGCTCTTCGTAACATAAGTGCAGCAAGTAGTCGTTTTTCAAGGGCTTTTTTTGAGGCGGTAAACTGCTGTATTCTCCATACGTGGTCGTTATGGAGATGGGCCATATTACAAAAGAAGAGATCCAGTGTGCCCAAGTGTCCTTCAGATTCCTGATTGATGCCCAATACAACAGGAATAACAGAGGCTCTACCCCCAGATGCGAGGATACGGAGCCATAGATCATAGTCTTCGACAGCAAAATAGTTTTCAGCTTCATTAAAAAGAAGAGAGTGTCTATTAGCGAATTTACGATTGATTGCCACACTGGAAGTTGCAAAACTATTTTCAGTTAACAGTAATGAGCGATAGGAGATCTTAATTGAGTCCTGAAAACCCATGAGTGAAATATTAACACCTTTTGAGTTTTGGACCTGCTGATAATGAGAAACCAACTCACAAGACTGCTCTGCGACTGCATCAGCAACTTGAGCGAGTTTCTCTGGACACCAGTAGTCGTCTGAATCCAAAAAGGCGATCCAATCTCCATGTGATTCTACAATTCCCCTGTTTCGAGGAGATGCCGGAGATCCTGATCCAGGTTGATAGAAGTATCGTATCCTGAAATCATCCAACGATTTGACAACATCAGATGTATTATCCGTTGAGCCATTGTCTACAACAATGATCTCAAATTTTTGATAGGTTTGATCAAGAACTGATTTAATGGTTTCCGGAAGTATATCGGCACGATTATAGGTCGGGATTACGACGCTAAAAAGAGGATCTGACTTATGGCCTGATATACCCGTCGTATTTGATTTTTGGTTCATCTTTACAGCAAGATATTAATTTGTATAGCAGTAACAGATGGGGTGTATCGTCGTCTGGAATTAACGTGAAGCATTAGTAATATTTCTCACTTGGCTTTAAAATGACAACAAAGGAGATTATATCTAGCACCGCATTTAGAATAACGTAAATTTTAATTTGATCAAATTTTTTTTAATGAATAGACGGAGGTAAATTTTCCCTTAAATAAGGGGTTCGCCACTAACTCAATATTATTAAGAAGCACTTGATGATTTAGATTTGTGCAGTGTTTATTCACATTCCTGTTTTCTGAATCCTTGATGACAATAACGTACTTTGGCAGTGGATAAACCTTCTCCTCCAGTATAACGCTATACTTATTTACCAGGTCATTGCCAACTGAATGGCTACATAACACGGACAAAAACTCAACATAACGCTCTTCTCCGATTGAGTGATGCGGATGAACAATAGTTGGAAAAAGTGGTAGTGCGGCCGAAATATAGTAACTTGTCGCCACATCAGAGATGAAAAATGAACCGGGAATAATCAAAGATCTGATCTTCGAAAAATCACCATAGTACCTAACTGACGAGTTTTTATAGTTCTCTGTGGCACTCCTGTCTATAGTCCAGTTATATGGATTATGTGAGTTTATCGCAAAAAGGGGCCTGTCAACCCAGGCTAGTCGATAAACCAGATCAAAATAAATTATTGTAACCAGGAGTGATAAGACAACCAGTGCTGGAGTTGAATACCTTTTGATTCTTTTTTTGCTTTGCAACCAAATAGAAAGCAATGCAAGCAAAAGAGACCACAAGAGAACAAGTCGTAAATAACTCATCAAATCCTGAAATTCTTCAGCCAACCAGGCGATGAGGGCAAAACCGAAAAAATAGAGAAGAGCAACCAGAACGGACGCAACCTCTTTTGCTGATAATTCTCTAGAGTTATTCATTTTTATTGAAAATATAACAATGCCTGCCAGTGCAAGAAAAAACACTAGAGAGTTGACGGCGTAGATTTCACCCTTTCTCATTCGCGCATCAAATTTCCAAATAAAATATGGGTCTCCCGAGGTGGAATATTTCTGCCCATTTAATGTTCTGACATGATGGGAATTCATCGCCGCAGATGTTGATAGTTGGATATCAAACAAAAAGGGAAGAAGAGACCACTCTCTGTCGATAGTGATATTCCCAATCACAAAAGCACCGTTGTATCCAATAGGATCTATTCGTATCAATCCATGGTCAGTGATTGGCTTACCGGTATGACAGATCTTGTTGGGCCTACCGGGCCTTAGGTGTTTCTTGGCACTATTCTCTTCTGAAAAGCCCTCTCCCCCACTCCAGAACAATTGGGTCGTGCTTCTCTTTTCTGATTCAACTGTGTAACAGACTCTCAGCCTCTCTTTCGTCAGCTCGGCATACAGGGCGACGATGATCACTGATGTCGTTATGAGGAGAAGCATAATCTTGGATCTACTCATGCCCGTCTACAACGGTTTGCCTGTAAATATAGAGGATAGCCATAGCGATAATCACTGGATGAAAAATCAGGATTTCGAACCGGTAAACTCCGGTGAAACTGACCAATAACCCGAAAAAGGTGAAGAGATAGGGAGAGATCAGAATAAGAGATGAGAAAATAGCACACCCGAAGAGGAAGATAGTGGCACGGCTCTGTTCTTTTGCAACAAGCCAGAAGGAGATCATCACACTCACAACCCCACTGAAGAGGAGCCCCACTCTCAACTGGTGCTCCCATTTTGGCAGATTAAGCCAAACCTCATCAAATTCAAACCAAAGATATTTAGGTATGTAATCACTGTAGTAACCGGTCTTGATGATTTCAGGTCGAAACAGCTCTGCAAGATGGTTTATGTCGATGAACCACAAAGTCGAAATCATTATGACACCTGATGCGACAATTCGAACTATCAAGTGACTGGCAAACTCAGAGGTTGAGGTCAGCAATCGAATGGCGATCGTATTTATTGTGAGATAAGCGAGAACGATAATTGTGGTATTAAGAAATTCCGAATGATCGACTGCTATGAGGACACCCCAAAAGAGAAAAAATAAGATCCAGCTGAATTGGATTACAACAGCATCACTCTCTGCCTTTGCTCTTTTTTTCTGGAGTGAGGAAAGAAAGTACGCATAGAAAATAAAGGCGGCAACAAGCCACAACCCCTCGGCAAGATGCACTACCGCTATTGTAATAATGATCAAAAAAGTGGTGATAGTCAGAACTGGAGCTTGAACCAGAGATCTGATCACAACCCGCACGGGGAGTATCGAGTCGATACTTTTTTGTTGTGCGACATCAATCTGATCCATAAGCGCGAAGAGGTATGCGATAGAGAGATAAAGGAATATGTAAGCAACATTCCCAGGCCAGGGTGAGACACGGAAGAATGCGTTTATCCCTCCTAGCAAGACAACAAAAAGAACAACCGCACCTAATGCCACTTTGTTGTCCTCTGTGAGCACTCTTGCAAAATAATAGTAGGAGAGGACAGTTAATGCACTACACCATGCGCCAAGGGTATGCCAGACTAGCGGCAACGGAGCATTAGAGAGCTTTGCGATAAGGGCAAGGCTGATATGCCACCCCGGCTCATAGACAAAATCCAGCTCTGATTTGGGATTGCCATTAAAGTGGTGTTGATCTGAGAAGATGGTACCGGAATCATGAATCTGGTTTGCAAGACTCATATGCCACCATGAATCTGCAAGAATATTGATAAGGCCTC
>NZAZ01000001.1 GCA_002686255.1 Rhodospirillaceae bacterium | reverse complement strand
ATCGCTATGCAAGCAGGTACGGCTATTGGCGTTCCTATGCATTGGATGTGATCTACCGGTATCTGGACTGTGGGGATCTGCCTTATCATCTTCGTATACTCATCTTTTTGACAACGTTTTTCATCTGTCATGATTTGTTCCCGAAACTCTGTGATTTTCTCTTCGATGCTTTTTATGTCTGCGTCCAACCCATCGTCGTTGAGAGCCTTCTTACCTCCCGGAACGGCGATTTCCAGAGCTTTACGCAAGTTCTTGAAACAGCCCATCTTCTCTTGCATATGGGATGCGGCTCGGGTTAACTGTTGGTCCTCAACGATTTTTGTAAGAGGTCTCCAAAGACTGAGCAAGGCTCTGTTGTTGATTGCTTTACGGTTGCCAGAGGCACTATATTCATTGATAAAGCCATATACGGCCTTCAGCCTCTGGTAGAAAATCAAATGGGGACAATCAAACGGAAAGCCATAACCATCCAATTGATCCGAAGCATCAAATGCCCAATGAATCATTGTATATGCCACTATGGTAGGCATTGACTCTAAAAACAAAGGGTCCATTTTACCATTATCAAGACTGCGGTGTAATTGATTAACCGCTTTGGGATCATCATTAATGAGTTCTTCCAATACCTTGGCTCTTCGGCGAAGCAGACCGCGGATCTTGTGCTTTTTCAGTCGAGTTCTGATTTTGCTGTGGTCTGTTTCTAATAAATCCTTGCCGATGTCGCGCAGAAAATGAAAATGACAGATAAAATCGGGAGTGTCCTTAAATACGGATTTTACAGCCGATAAAATCCCCTGTCCCATATCATGAACCAACGCAATGGGATCACCGTATTGCATTTGTATCTGTTTCAGAAACGGAACGATGAATTCTGCCTTTTCTGAAGCAAGCTTGATATTGTCTAATACAATATTTGCAATACCGTCTATACCCGTGAAAAGATGTGGGCTGTCCCCCTCGCAAGTGCCATCTATATGCAGAATATATCCGCCTTGCAGCGCCATATGCGCTTTTAATCGGTGCGCACTACGTTGGTGGGCGATGGCCAGGTAGGCGATAAATTTCCTGCCCAGAAAGCCGATCTCACGCTGGGATATCACAACGTTGTTGCGGGCCAGATCTTCTATTATCTCTTGCTCACTGTGACAGTGCATAAAAAGGGCACGGCCAACGTAAACCAGAACATCATATCCAAAAGTGGCCCGGTAAGGGGTTAACGTACGCAGCTGTCGGCTGTGATACACCTTGCCGTCACGGCCTTGCAGAATCGTTTCCTTGGCACGAAATGGCCCGATGTCCATGGTTACGACACTCTTTTCTCGTGTTTTGAGCACTCTCAGATCACCGCTGATCCGGGGATGAAAATAAATTGTCGGCCTGTCTTTAAACAGATTGACCGGCCAAATGTCTCTGGTTAACTTGTCAATATATCTCTTGAGGCACTTTACTGCTTTGTATCCGAAGTTTTTTTTAACAGGCCGTGAAACTGTAAAAACCTTCTAACTGCAACAGGGTCGATCCGCTTGTCCTGCTTTGATACTTTACGGGCAAGCTGTTCAATACCAATGCCGGGATGCTTGATCAGCTGAACTAAGATTACGATGGCTTCTCCATCGGTTGGAAAGCCAATTACTCTCTGGCTTTATGCCCATCTGTGCTTCTGTCTGTCGTAAATTTCAGGACTATCTGAAAGATAAGTAAATCTACCTTTATGTTTTTCTCTCCTTACGCCCGATACATTTTTAATCTGTGATAAAAATGAACTGTTGGGTGAAATACCAACAATGTCGGCAATCTCAACGGCACTGAGCCCTTTTGACGAAGCTCTGATTAGCTCAACGATGGTTTGTTTAAGGTTACCATGCTTTGAAAAGAGAACCGTTTGATACTTCCATAAACCGTTTTTATCAAAAACAGGGGTCTGCGGCAAAGAATAGTAACGCCCGTTTTTGTTAATGCTGGTGAATGTCTGCCATTTTTTCAACCGCCTCCTTGCGGTAATCACCGAACTCTTAAGCAGTTGCACGAGTTGATCAATGGTGATTATCTTTTGACGCTGAAATCTTTGAAGTACATATTTTTCGTCCATGCTGCACCTGATAAAGTATGCGGTATGTGTTAATATTGCGCATACATTATCAGATATTTGCCCGCCATGCAACCCCCTTTTGTTGTGTTTTCAGTCAAAATACACCAAAATATCTAAAAGTGATGTGGTTTTTACAAAACTCATACTTGATCATAAACTCAATACTAAGCCCAATAACACTAACAACAAGGCTTTCCGAAAATCCAGCCGTTATTTGCTGTCATCGCAAAAAAATGGTTCTTTAAATGGCTCAAGCGTTATCAAAGCGGTGAGGCCAAATGGTACGTCGACCAACCTAAAACTCCAAAGAGCAGTCCAAGGCGGCTGCCAGAGACCGACAGGCAGCGGATCATAGCCACCAGGAAGCGCTTGGAGGGTGAACCGTTTGCGCAGACTGGGGCCTCGGCGATTAAATGGGAACTGAGCAAGTCTGGGTACCAACTGCCCTCTGATCGTACCATCAACAGGGTGCTCAGACAAGAAGGCTTGGTCAAAAAAAACAGCTTACGTTCCCAAAGGGGTTGAGTATCCGTATTTTACCGAGGCTATTGACTTTAACAACATTCACCAGGCTGATCTTGTCGGTCCACGCTACATAAAGGGTGATGGCAGATTTTACGCATTCAATGTGATGGATCTTTTCAGTCATCGCGTTTACATCGAATCTCAAAGAACAAAGGAGGACCGACATGTCGCCTCCAGCCTGCTGCGAAGTTGGAAGAGCCTTGGGCTTCCAGATTATTTGCAAATTGACAATGAACTGAGTTTTCGAGGCAGCAACAAACACCCCAGATCATTTGGATTAGTCATAAGGCTCTGTCTTCATTTTGGTGTTGAGCCGGTATTTATTCCCGTTGGCGAGCCCTGGCGCAACGGTGTCATCGAACACTTCAACGACACCTACAATAGAAAGTTTTTTCGCAGGCAGTGGTTTCACAGTTATGCGCATCTAAAAAGACAAAGTAAAGGATTTCAACAATTTCACAACAAGCACCATCGCTACAGCTGTCTGAAAGGCAAGACGCCGAATCAGTTCGGTGAAGCTCATGTGTTTGAGCCAACAACAATTGCGCCGAACACCAAGCTGCCGAACTTGGAAGAAATCGCTGATGGCAATGTGATTATCATCCGGTTCATACGCAGTGATGGGCAACTAAATATTTTCGGAGAAAGATTTCAGGTTCCCAGTGATTTGATTTACTCATATGTAAAGGCAGTGATAGTAACCGGTATTCACAACCTCCAATTATTTTTAGGAGATGAGTTAGTGAAGACTTTCGATTATCATCTGCCAACCTGATTTTAATCACTCTATTGTGCATGGGTTACTCATGTCCTGGCATTATTTACCGTTAGGTTCAGGTAACCTATGTGTTGGCATTTGTGAAATAAATGAAAGACATCCCTGCAAAAAAGGAGATCCCGCAAATAGGAAGCATGCTTCAGCATTATCGAAGAGAAACACTTGAAAACAACACCGTCTCGGTTTTTCCTCTTTAAATTGCTTTAGAACCAACGTTCCCCTTTTTTAAAATGATAGATAGGAAAAACTGGCAACACTGCAAATGCGTGGAACGTGCCCCAAAATTCACGTACAGTGGTTTGATTATCCGTAAATTTTTACACCAGAGCCTCTTACTTTGAAACGGGACTATAACCCAAAAAAAGGCTAGCATGTGACCGGATCTGTCAAAGTGATGGGGTAAAATCCTTCTCAAAGTCAGAGAAAGGAGGATACCATGCATATTGACCAACTACGGGACAGATTTCCGGACGATGTAGCTTGTCGACAGTTTTTAGAGGGCGTAATGTGGGCCGATGGCCGGTTGTGCCCTGGATGCCGGCATGACAAATCATATGCGATCAGAGGCGAATCGGCCCGAGCCGGGCTTTATGAATGCGCCCGATGTAAAAGGCAATTTACGGTTACAACCAACACACCGTTTCACGGTAAACCACAGTGCCAAAGAATATGCCGTTGGCGATATTCACAGCAACACGGCCGAATCATATTTATCCATACTTGAACGGGCCCGAATTGGTGTTTTCCATTACATGAGCCACACGCATCTGCCTAGATATTTGAATGAGGCCTCTTTTCGCTGGAGCAATCGAATCCCCCAAAAAACGACTAAGAAAAAGGGCAAGCGTAAAACACAGTGGGCGCCGCTTCCATTTATGTGGATGCTTACGATAATTATTATCAGAGCGTTTGGCCGTCAACTGCGTAGATCGAGAAATGGCGGTTTGATGTATCCTTATAGCTCTGCCGGCTCTGCTAACGCTCTGGTCCAAGCATAGGAAATGTACCTTTGTTTGGGTGATAGTACCGCTTTGAAATAGCTGAAATAATTACAATTTTCTCGGCTTATCTGATATATTATGCACGTTCTGCACGAACGTCCCCTATTTCGAGAGTGTGCTTAAGACAATACGATGCGTACATATGAAGGTTAATGATTTGTAGATTGCGGCAGAAATCATAGGTGATTCGTTCGCTCAGCGCCACAGTGGATGGAGCGTTTAATGTGCCTGCCCAAGATTGGTTGTACAGAAGTTTTAAAGAGCAGATTTAGATTATAATCATGATCTTGAAAAGAGGACCCGATTGAGCCTTACTCAAATGTTTTCGAAACCCTTAGGATCAATATCAGCTTTGTATTTGAAATAATCTACCCTCATGTAGCAATTGGAGACCGAAAGTGGTTGTCCCAAGGACGACCAGTAATAGGCTTGCATGTTTATTAACGGATCAAAAGTATGGAGGTGAAGAAGTTCTGCGATATCGGGTTCAGCGGGATTGGCTTCGATATACATTTCCCCTCGCCCGATAGTGAAATCGGTTTTTTCCTTAATTATTTTGAGTAATGGCTTTTCAGAGAGTTCTTTTTTGCTGAAATAATGAGCAAGGTCTAAAGGGATGAAATTCTCGAGAAAAAGAATAGGCACGCTTTTTAGCAGTCGAACTCTTCGGAGCCAGGCGACCTCATCATCGTTGGAAAGGGTATAGAATCTCCGAACATCCTTGGCGACTCGTGTCTCTCTCACCTGCACCTGCTTAATGTCAAACGCCGTGACTTTGTATCTTGATGCATCAGCTACTATAGCCTCAATGGCACTTGAAACTATAAACTGTTTGGAGACTGGAATAGCCTCCGATACAAATGTTCCCTTTCCCTGTTTCCGAGTAACGAGGCCATCCCTTTCAAGACCAGAAATCGCATTGCGAATCGTTGCCTTACTGACACCAAAGTGCTTGACGAATTCTTCTTCCGTCGGGATTTTCTCACCCGGCTCATATTGGCCGGAAAGAATCTTGCTTCTTATAAGGGATTCGATTCGGGAATAAAGAGGAATCATCTTTTCGGGCGCCTCATTATTATCCATATATTATGAATTGAGTTAACATTCTGCTAAAGATACTATCAATATAATGATAAAATATTAAATGACTTTGATAACTTGTCAAGCCTTAAAATTGATCGATTTGCGTTTAGACTCAATTTTATATTTTTAAAATATTTTTTTCCATTTCAAAGACCGCAAACGCTAATTATTGATATAGAGTGTGACTCGAATATTTTAGGTCATTTTATACAGATTTGTTTTAGCTCCGAATTCGCAATTCCATAAAAGTTATGCTAGGATAATGTAATAATCGGATGCTAGGATTCTGCGAACCGTCATGGAAGCAGATTCCGGAGTATAACTGCCTGTAACGGCACCAACAGGGATGCTGGCAACACTGATGCTCCATTTAAGGCCTTTTCCCTTGACTCGAATCTCATGCGTCATATGATCCGCCTCTGGATCTGCAATCACTATGCTGTGTGTTCTATCAAAACCGATGCCGGCAACCGCAACCGCAGCATGCACATTCACATTTTTTGGGAAAATCTCGCAAGCACCCCTGGTTGGACCGTCGTAAAGAACACCTTTTACTGACTCTTTAAATCCTAAGTTTTTTGGATTCTTGATCGTTTTGATGGTTACTTCCTCTAACAACGAGCGGCCATCATAGATACCGTCAAGTCCCAAAATTGCGCCATGAGGTATATAAAGTCGTGTTTTATGATCACTACAAATTTCCTGCAATGAATTACGAAAGTCATCGTTTGCAAGACTGGTTATGGAAAACACCAATAAGTCTGTTTTTTTTAGTACCTCTGGGGCGATGGCATGAACTGCTTTTTCTGTGGCGGCCTCAATTACCAAATCGGTTTCGTATTTTGTAATTTCTGCAGGATTATTGAGAACACGTGCTCCAATTATCAACTTCGCCTTTTCAGGATCGACATCATATACAAAAGCCGTTGTTGCGAATTTATATTCGGCAGCTGATTTTGCGATATAAGATCCGATTGTCCCACAGCCCACAAGCGCAATTTTTTTCAATTTTCACCTCAAAGATGTAGATGACAGTGCTATGTTTTCTGGTCGACGAGAATCATGTGCAAACGTTTTCTCACTGCATCTGTTCGCTCTTTGTTTAAGTTAAGGGAGTGGATGCTCAGTAGACCGTCATGTAACTGTTCTCTAACATAGATGGAGGGGGAACCTTCCTTTAAGCGCTGTGAGACTTGAAAAGCGTCTTGCCCTAGCTTGTCCTTTTCCAGCCACACATGAAGCACAGGGTAGCCCCCCAGAATATGTTCACCCTGCGTCGTCTGCACACCATGTATTCCTTGAAGATGTTGGGAAATGCGTTCCAACAATAACCGACACTGTTCAAAATCTCTCCTACATTCCTCCTCGGTAAAGAGTTGGAGAGCAGTCAGTAGCCCTGCAATAGTCTCTTTAGAAACTTTCATGCCCCGACCAATGCCATGATTAGGCACACTTCGCAGACTTTCTTTGGGAATAAGTGAACGCGGTGGATCCCACGTATTGAAGACAGTTCTTGCCATATCTAAGTTCTGTAAAGCTGCTGCTGCAACTAGGTCACGGCGTCCACATAGTATACCGCTGGCTTGTGGACCTCTTAGGCCTTTGCCTCCGCTATAACAAACTAAATCAGCCCCCATGGCAATGAACTTACGTAAATTTTTTACCGGAGGCAACAGAGATGCAGCATCTAATATGACTGGTATCCGGTACTTTCTGCCTACTGCGATGACTTCTTCCAAGGGAGGGCTACTGCCAGGATGAGGAGCATAGGCGATGGCTACAGTACGTTCGGTAATTGCCCCCTCGAACGCATCTACCGGGGTTACATGGAACTTTCCAGCCCGGGGAGTTACATTCGGTATGCCTACATTCACTATCCTAGCCCCAGTAGCTGTAATGGCATGGTCATATCCACTCACTTGAAAATGTGCCATAAGAACCTCATTAGGCATGCCAATGGCATTCGGTAAGCGATTCATGCGAGCTATATCAAAATCTGTCAAGCAGGCAGCAGTACCCAGAGTAAGAGCTGCTGATGCTCCCGAGGTAACATAACCAGCTTCTGCCCCGGTTTTCTCAGCGATAATTTTGCTTGCCACAGCCTGAAACTCATCTATGCGCACTGATTCCTTAGCTGCCTCATCCATAGCTTGCAATACCTCTTGTTTCATCAGGGCACCGCCAAGGCTGGTTGCTGTACCATTTAAGTGGATGATTGGTACCACACCGACTCGCTCGTAAAATGTCATACTTAATAATCCTTCCTACTTATTAGTTTTACCTTTAGCGACAGATGAAATCGCTTTTAGGTGCTCCAAAGTTGCTCCACAACAGCCTCCTATAATTGACGCACCGGCAGCGATCCAAGCTGGAACTTGTTCAGCGAAATCCTCTGCTGTAACCGTTGGGACATTCTTGCCATCTATCAACTGGGGAGAGCCAGGATTAGGTTTGATAGCCAAAGGGAGATCACAACTTTGCCGCATTTCCTCAACGATGGCAAGAGAATCGCCTATAGGGCTGATATCACCACAACCAGCGCCTACAACGTCAGCTCCTGAGTCCTGAAGCCTTGATACTGCCGTCCTGACAAACATTTCTCCAGGGGGTTACAAATGAGGGTGATTAACATCATCAACAAATCCCTGGAACATAAGGGTAAAAAGATGAATCATAGAAGGGGTTATTTCTTTATCAGCGAAGCCGGCAAGACCCCGTATGAGATCTTCAGGAGCATGAACAAAAAATGCATAAGCCCAAGGATGCAAAGGGTCTTTGACAACGGGAATGACGTGCATGACAGGATAAGAGAATACCTAAGAAAGCAAGGGGTGATAAGAGGTATCGAGGTCAAGATAAAAACAAAGCTGCTGCATGGCAGGGCTGACGCCATCATCTACTCAGACGGGAAAATAGCGGTTTTGGAAATCAAGAGCATAAATAAAGACAGGTTCGAAAAGTTGAAAAAATACGGGACAAGAAAAGCATACCTGCAAACGCAATTGTACATGCATTTCTTGAAAATAAATAACGGAACAATTCTGTTCGAGTGCAAGAATGACCAAAGGCTGAAAGAATTCAATATAAATAGAAAGCCAAGAGTTGCGAAAGAACAGATAGAATATTTTTCAAGGCTAAAAAACAAATTCGTCAAATGCGAGGTGATGGCAGAATGATAACAGATGAAAAGCTGAAAGGGACATTAGACATGCTGTCGCCGGTGATAGGGACAGATACAGCAAGGGGGCTGTGGCTGAGATACCTGATGGCAAAAACCCCAGAGAAAAAAGAGCTCATCAGAAGAAAAATAAGCATGCTCGGGGAATCACTCCTGAACCTCTTCGAAGATAAAATCCTGCTCCCGCCGCCACCACCTGAGAAAACGTCCGGAGAAATAAAAATCGGCAAAGTAACTTACAACAATAAACAGCTCCAAGATTTCTCAATCGAAAAGAATGATTTAATTAGGCACGTGGCGGTCTTCGGGAAGACAGGGAGCGGAAAGACGAACGTCGCATTTCACATGGTAAAACAATTAATGGAACAGGGCATACCATTCATGATTTTCGACTGGAAACGAAATTTTAGAGACCTGCTAAAATTACCCGAATTTAAGGGAAAAATTAAATTCTACACAGTCGGCAGGGAAATATTGCCATTCAAGTTCAACCCAAAAATACCCCCAAAAAACTGCGACCAAGAGGCTTACCAAAAAAAGTTATTAGAAATCATCGAATGGGCCTATTTTCTCGGCCATGGGGCTCATGACATCCTGATGGAAATATATGACAAGGGAAATTTTTCAGAGATGCTGGAATGGATTAAAAAGCAGAACAGGCGGGGAAGGGAAATGCTTTGGAAAGACTCAAGCAAAAGGACACTCAACGCAATAAACTTTGGGGCATTCGGCAGAATGTTCAACAACCCAAGCCCGTTCAACATGAAAAAACTATTCAAGCAAAATATCGTACTTGAATTAGATGGATTATCTGAAACAGATAAATGCTTCTTTATAGGGGCAATCCTGCTGTGGAACAGCGAGTTCAGGAGAGCTCAGCCAGAAAGGGAAATATTAAAGCATGTTTTTCTAATAGATGAGGCACATCACATATTCAGAAAAAAGCCCGAGACAAAACAAGAGGACATAACAGACATAATATTCAGAGAAATCAGGGAGTACGGTGAATCAATAATCATCCTGGACCAGCACGCCCACAAGACAAGCACCCAGGCACTTGGAAACACAAACACAAGAATAGCCTTGCAGACAGACCTTGACAGAGACAGAAAAGCATTAGCAGGCTGCATGCTGTTAAAAAGAGACCAGGAGGAATGGCTCGGAAAACTACAAATAGGGGAGGGCATAGTAAAAACAGGAAACACAAAAAACCCATTCCTCATAAAAATACCAAAATTCAAAATAACTAAAGGAACAGTAACAGATTATGACCTATACAGAGAATTCAATAAATCAAAACAATTCAAGAACCCACCCACCCCAGAGGTAAACGGTCAAGATAGATAATGTTATTTGACAAAATTAATTCAATGTGAGTTTTAAATCACTTTATTTCTCTGATTTGAATGTCATTAAAAACTGCCTTTACTCCTTCAGACATCTCAATTCCAACTGTCACGTATTTTATTCCTTTTGGAAAACCTTGGTAATTATAAAACTTAATATTTCCGGCTTCAGGTACTTTTGGAATTAAAACAGAATTGTCATTCCCACCAAGATTTAATTTTTTGGGTTTGTAATGATTACCATGGTCGTCATATAAATATGAAGTTGTTAAAAGTTGCAGAGATTTTTCTTTCTTTCCCGTATTTATAATACTGAATCCACAGACCATATAATCGTTAGTCTGAAACGTGCAGCCTTTTAATCCAATAATAAATCCTTTTGACTTAAACATCATTTGTCCTTTTTTCTGTTTAAAAGGAGCAGATGTAGTTCCAGATATGCCCGTAGATGTTGATTCTATGCCTGTTGCCAGCAGTTCCTCAATGGCTTGCGTTTTTGGAATATTACCTCGTTGAGCATCAATCAATTCAGCTGTGGCCATGTCCAATATCTTTACCGAGAGTCTTATACTGTCTCCAAAAGGAGTGATAGTTCCTGTCACAAGTGAATCTACGCCTGATATCTGTCCTAATTTTCTTGCTGTTGTTGGGTCTATTATCCCTTTTTCAGAGAGCTTGTGTTCCTTAATGAGGCTCTTCAAATGTATTCTGTCCACAACCTTAAATCCTTTACCAGCACCAGATAGAGAAATAGAAAATTCCTCTGCCAGAAACCTTCCTAGCTCGGTTACATTCCCTTGGATATCGGTAAAATCCACAACTGCAACTTTACTCTTTCCTGCCTGGACTATTTTTTCTCCTAATTTTGTAGATAATCTGTCTATTTCCTGCTCGTAAGCCAAAGAAAAAATTGGATTTGCAAGGAAGAAAATTATCGTTAGAATGGAAAAAAAGATTGCTTTATATCCCAATTTTCTGATGTTGCCTAATACCTTCATATCTCTACCTCCTTTTGCAAATTTTGTTAATTATAGCCTGTGGCCTTTTCGCATTTTAATGAAAAAACCATGAGTTGCTTAATTCTATTATTAATAAACGGATGAGAACCGAGATATTCCACAAAACCGCTCAAAATCTCTGACACTTCGCCTTGATGGTTGAATATTTTTTTGATATCCACCTCTTTTTCTATTTCTGGACCGCCAGCAATTTTTAACAGACTGCTAACAGCATCATCTATATTTCTGCATGCAATTAAACCAGCTTGATCAGCAGTATACTCAGCTTTTACACTCCACACATTAAAAATGACCTTTAAAACAGGTGCAAAAAAAAACTTCGCACTTCCAGCCTTTCCAGGGCCAAGTAAATTAAGCCAAGTTGTATGGTAACGCTTTATATGCCCAAGTTCATGTCCAATTACAAACATCAGCTGAGTTGGATTGAAACTGGATGCCAATGATGAACTAATCACTATAAAACCATATCTATAGAAACCCATGGTGAAGGCATTAACTTTGGGATCATCTACGATAAAGAGTTCAGGCAAAGGAAGCTTAAGACGGAAGGCGGCTACTTTTGCAAGATGAAAAATATTCTTGAAACTATTTTCTGAGATACGGATCATGTTATTTTGGGAAGATACATGACGTATTTTCAGATAGACCAGATTGAACACCAAGATACCGAAGAACAATCCAAAACTAATTGCCCCTAATAAACCCGCTAAAGCTGCTGAAAGCAGTATTGAAAGAATTAAGGCGCCTTTCTCTCCAGGAAAACCGAACTTAGGATTATTTTGGTCAGAAACTGTGATCTTATTTTTTAGCAGCTCAGCTTCTATAGCCTCTTTAAGGACAACCTGGTCAGAATAACAATTTGGACATATTCCAGATAGTTTTCTGTATTCTTTTCCGCAATTTACGCAATATCTCATCTAATCCTTTGATAATCAGAGTCTGTTATCACGATTGTTCCTGCGCCTTTGTCTCCCAATCGGTTTTTTCCAAATAAAATCTGGATTCCAATTATAAGCGCAAAGATTGTAGGCCCTGCAAAAGGGATGGCAAAATACCAGTTTCTAATTATGGAATCTAATACACCAGAAACTTTCTTCTCTTTTTCATTATAAACCATAATCCCAGTAATAAGCTTTCCAATGCTCTTTCCTTCAATTGAATCCTTTAGCAAGAGATACAAGTGAGGGATAAAAAATGCAAGGCCACGCTTTAATATCATGGCAATAAATCGCCTTTTTTGAGAGATGAAAATAAAGAATATGACAAGAACAATCACTATATCTATGAGTCCTGCAACAAATCTCTTTAATTTAGGAATAGATAAATCTTTAAATTCAGTCTTGGGAATAGGTTCAGGTGCTTTTGGAAGCTCCGCTTCACATTTTGAGCATTTCTCGTCTCCTAATTCAAATTCATTTCCACAGTGATTACAAAAAGGCATAAATTTGGTACCTAATTTTTTTCTTTTTTATAAATTCACATTATTGAGCTTTGTTAATCACTTTGTTATAGGGATATCCCTAACTACTACCAATCTTTTGAACTTATATATACTTATAGTTGCTGTAATATTGGTTGCACCTGAGTGTAATTCTTCTGTCATAAAACTCACATTTATAGGTATTTGGGGCGGATAAATTTGCGCAAACCATCCGCTATTTTTTGTGTCTTGCCCAATTCGAATGGTTACTGGATATTGATTTCCCAGATTGTCATATAAATAACTCGGCGGACTTTGATTGGTACTCAATTCCAGTTCCCTATCTGCATTTCCATTATTAATAATTGAAATAGTACATTCGGTGTTACTTCCGGCCCTCTTGCATTTTACCGGCCTAAACAAAAATCCTTCTGCTTCAACAGCCTTTCCTGAAACTCGCTTAATGGTCGATTTAGTCATAGAAGTTTGTGCGATTGCACCTGTCATCTCGGTAGTGTATAATATTTTGTGTGAATTTTAAAAAGGTATAAAAAAGGGTGCTTTTCCTTTACAAGGGTTTTATCCCA